>NZ_JBSFTE010000007.1:0-251374 GCF_053590565.1 Micromonospora sp. NPDC003197
AGCGCCGACCGGACCATGAGGGGTCGTGCCAACCTCGGGGTGGGCTGCGGCCGTGTCCACGTTGACCACGGTCAGCACCAGTTGCGCCCGCCGCTGACCTGTCCGACCGCAGTAGCTGCAGTTCTGGGCCACGTAGCCGCTGCCCCCGCACAACTCGCACCCCCGATAGGCGCAACCGTCGGCCCCCTGGTCGTCCGCCTCCGTATCGATCAGAAAACGGTCGCCCCAGCCAACGCACCGGCACAGGTTCAGTGTCTTGGCCAGCCCTTCGCAGTGGTCACAGACCACCACGGGCGGTGAGAACAACTCGGTCACGACCGCAGCCCACCCCGAGGTTGGCACGACCCCTCATGGTCCGGTCGGCGCTCGCAGCGTCGTCCGTTGGCGACCAGTAGCTCGCAGAGGATCCGGTGGTGACGGTCCTGCTCGTCCTCGTGCGTGACGGTCGCTTCGCCGCCGTCCAGCTCGTCTAGGAACGCCAGCGACCGCACCAGGGTCCTGGTGAAGATCAGCGCTGAACTCAGGTCGCGTGCCGTGAACGGCAGATGCGCCACGTACCGCGCCGATTCGACCGGCGCGACCTTCCGTACCTCATCCACGGGATCAGACCGCCCTTTCCGCAGCTCACAGGGGGATGAAGGGGCGGCCCGGCACCCTGCCGCAGGGGCCGGGCCGCCCACGCTGCCAGGAGGGAACCCGGGGGACGGGAGTGACAGCGCACAGCAACGAACGGGGGTCGGGGCGGGCAACCCGCACATGCCACCCGCCCCAACCGGAGGTGAACACCCAGGTGCCATCCGGGGGGTTCCAAGGGAACCCACAATCCGGTTGTAGGTCAATGCCTCACGTGCAACTGGTTGAGATTGGAGGTCGGACGTGATCGAATGGGCGTGCCATCCGGGGAGTGTGTATGCCCAAGCAGCAATACCAAGCACTCGCAGACGAGCTGCGAGCGAAGATCGATTCAGGCGAGTGGCCACCGGGCACGAAACTGCCCAGCCGCTCTCAACTCTGCAAGGACTACGGGGTCTCGGACACCGTGGTCGGCAAGGCCATGATGATCCTGCGCGCAACCGGCCTGACCGAAACCCTCGAAGGCGTCGGCGTCTTCGTTGCCGAGCCGAAGTAGCTGTTCCAGAAAGGGCCTGCCAGCCGCACCGCCCATTCGGGCACTCTTCGGACTGCGACCGGTTGGTCGCTTCCGCTAGGTTCGACTGACCACGCAGAGATGGCGACGATTCCGTCGCCTCTCGCCACACGCCTGTCCACCCAACTTTTTCCTCGGGTGGCGAACAGGAGGGGACGCATGGCCAGCATCGAAGAAGTCAAGGCGGCACTCGCCCAGGCTGCCGAGCAGGGCAACGTCACCGTCAGGCAGATCCAGGCAGCTGCCGAGAATACCGAGCAGGTGATCAATCGCCTGCGAGTCGTTGCGGCCGGCACAGGCCACCCGAAAATCGCGGAAGCCATCGCCCGAGCCGAGCAGACCAAGCAACAACTCGGTCAGGCCGCCGCCCTGATCCAGGGCAGCTCCGGCGCGGCTCGCGAATACATCGGCATCCTCGGCTGATCGCCAGCCCATGAGCATCCGCGACGTCAAGGCCGTTATCCGGGCCGGCATCCAAGCCAGCACCGAAGGCGAGATCCAGTTCAAGAAGGCCGCGCGCGAGGCAGCCGAGGCCAGCCAACTCGCCCGCCACACCGTGGACGGTAGCCACGCTGACGAGGTCGAAGAATCCCTGACTGCACTGACCGCTGCCGCCCGAGAGGTCGATCAAACGACCCGCCGGTTCGAAGAAGCGGTTGACCATGCCGACGTCCGTCTTAATCAGTGCAGCTTTCGCCCTTGCCGTTGAACGACGATTTCGCAATCAAACCCCTCAGCAGATTGCTCAGTTCGTAACGGAAACCCGGGCACGATACCAAGAGGGAGAAACTCTTCCCGCGCTAGAGATGGAAGGCATGATCCGCGCCGTCCTAGGAGAAGCGCATCTCATCGACAATATCGATCCCGAAGTTGCTTTCTCCGTTCAAATCGCCGTCCTCGGCACACTTCTTCAAGACGCCAACTTAACTGAGGTCCATCTTGAGGAATTCATCAGGGACGTCGAGGAAACGGCAGCAGAGTACATGTGACCGTCCTTGGCTGCCGGCTCACCAAACCCTCGCCAACCAGGGAGAAGATGAAGTCGGCCGTCACGACCATCGCTGGAGTTTCGCATACCCGCCACGCTGTGGCCGTCGGCGTCTCGTGCTTCGGACGGGGCCGCCTCCGGTTGGGCAGACCTTTGATCCCGGCCCGTCGAATCAGCATTTCGTCGAGCAGGGCGATGTAGTCGGGCTCGCCGAAGCTACGGCGTTCGTGTCGGTGCGCCAGCCGCGATGACTTTGCCAATGGCGTCGCGGGAGGCGGCAAGCGCGTCGATGGCGGTGACGATGCGGGTCTGTTCGCGGCGCAGGTCGTCAACCAGCTCAGAGCAGATAGGGACGAGTTGCCCGGCGCGTTCGGTCAGACAGGGCAGGACGACGCCAATGATGGCGGTGCTCAGGCCTGCGTCGAGGAGTTGCCTGATGCGCTTGGCGGCGGCGAGGTCGTCGTCGGAGTAGTCGCGGTACCCGGAAGTGTTCCGCTGAGGATGCAGGAGTCCCTGCTCTTCGTAGTAGCGAAGAAGCCGTGCGGGAATGCCGGTTCGCCGGGCCGCTTCTGAGATCCGCATGTGACGCGCCTCTCCGTACTGGCCGTTTGCCTTCTCATTGATGTGAAGGTTCAGCCTAGCAGGGTGAGCATTACTCGATCTGTCTCCCCGAATACTGTACGGCCGGGCGTGGTCCTGGCCGGTTTCGTGATGCTGGTGTTTTGTACTGGCACCGCCGAATACCTCGTTGCCGGCGTGCTGCCCCAAGTGGCTGACGACCTCCAGGTCAGCGTCGCTGCGGCCGGTCAGACGGTGACCGCCTATGCCCTGGGCGTGGCCATCGGTGGACCGCTCGTCACTGTGGTGACCGCTCGCCTGCCGCGCAAGGGCTTGGTTCTCTGTCTCGGAATGCTGTTCGTGGTCGGGACGATCCTGACTGCTGCTGCACCTGGATTCGTCTGGATGATCGCCGGCCGGGTCGTCGCGGCATGCGCGCAGGCGACACTGTTCGCGATCGCCATGGTGACTGCGACCCAGGTGATGGGACAGGCGCGCTCGGGGCAGGCGGTCGCGATCGTGGCCTCCGGGCTGACGGTGGCGACCATGCTCGGCGTGCCGCTGGGGGCGCTGCTCGGCGGCGGTACAAACTGGCGGCTGCCGTTCCTGATCATCGCGGTGGTCGCGCTGCTCGGGGTGGTGCTGCTGGCGCTGACGATGCCACGCACCCCGGCCCCGACGACGGGCGTGGGCGACGAGGTCCGCTCTCTGCTTCGCGGGCCCGTCCTTCTGGCGGTGGCGACGACGATCCTCGGTTTCGCCGGCGTCGGCGTCGTCTTCACCTACCTCGTCCCACTGCTGACCGGAATCACCGGCCTGGCCGCAGGCCTGGTCCCCGCACTGCTGCTGGCCTACGGTGCCGGCGGCTTCGCCGGCAACCTCATCGCCGGTCGACTCACCGACATCTCGCTGAACGCGACCTTGCGCGGCGTGCTGATCGCCCTCGTGGTCAGCCTCGCCGTGTTTCCCCTGCTGGCCGAGCACCCCGTGCCGATGGTGATCCTCACCCTCGTGCTGGGTCTGCTGTCCACGGCGACGATCGCCCCGTTGCAGACCCTGCTGCTGCGCCACGCCGGTGCCGCCCCCAGCCTGTCGCTGGCCGTCAACGTCGGAGCGTTCAACCTCGCCAACGCGATCGGCTCCGCACTCGGCGGGGTCGGCATGGCTGCCGGGCTGCTGCGCTGGGGCGGCTTCGGCGGCGCCGCCTTCGCCGCACTCGGCCTGCTGCTGGCCGGATTCGCCCTACGCGCCAGAACCCGCGCCGACAACGCCTCGCACCCCGATGGCCACAAGAACCAAGAAGATGGAAAAGAGGAGCAGCTCGCATGAGAACCGCGCAGATCACCGGCTACGGCGGCCCAGAGGTCCTCGAAGTGAACGAGATCCCGGCGCCACAGGCCGGACCCGACCAGGCGCTCGTCGCCGTGGTCGCCTCAACCATCAACCCGGTCGACGTTAAGACCCGCACCCCGGGCACGGTCCAGCAGGTCGATCGCTTCCCCGCCACGCTCGGCTGGGACATTGCCGGGATCGTCCTGGACGCCCCTGCCGGCACCGACTGGCGGCCCGGCGATCACGTCATCGCCCTGAACCCTCCGTCTGCGGGACGAGGAAGCTGGGCGGAAATCGTCGCCATACCGGCATCGCTCCTGGTCGCAGCGCCTCAATCGGTCGACCTCGCCACATCCGCAACACTTCCTCTCGCCGGACTCACCGCTCAGCAGGCCCTCCACCGCCTCTCCCCACGCGTCGGGGAACGCATACTGGTGATCGGTGCTGCGGGTGGCGTCGGCGGTATCGCCGTACAACTGCTCGCCGCCGACGGTATCGAGGTCAGCGGCCTTGTCTCCCGACCCGAGCACGTAGATGTCACCCGGGCACTCGGCGCAACGAACGTCTCTGCCGATCCGGGCACGCTGGGAGAGTTCGACGCCATCTTCGACACCGCAGGCGTCTTCGACGCACGACTACTGCATACCGGTGGCCGGCTGGTCACCGTTAGCGACGAGGAGATTCCCACTGCACTCACTGAAAAGGCCTCCGGCGCGGAACACAACTATGTTCGCCACGACCCGGCTGGCCTGCGTGCACTCGTCGAACTCGTCGACACCGGAGCGCTCACCCTCCGCGTTGCCGAACAGCATCCCCTGACCCGCATCCGCCGTGCACACGAACGATTCGAAAAGAGCGGACTGACCGGAAAGATCGTCATCACGATGTGACAGCAAGGCCACGACGATCACGAACCGAGGGGTCGGCGGTCTCGTGCAGGGATAGCTCAGCGGTAGCCGAGGCGGGCCAGGGGTTCGACCAGCTCCCGTTCCTCGTACGCGAGGTGGGACAGCAGGGTGTCGGTAAGCAGGTCGATGGCGGCGCGTAGCTCCGTCATGTTGCCGGGGGCGGTCACCAGGGCGACCAGCGCCTGATCGACCCGTTCGATCACGCCGTGAATGACGTGATGCTCCTGCTCCAGCCGTTCGATGACCGGCTTGAGCCGGGGGTCCGACCGACGCAGATGTGGGAAGAGCGCCTGGTCCTCGATGGTGTGGTGGGTGGTGACCACCCGGCAGTACGACTCGCAGTAGGCACCCAGCGTCCAGTTGTTCTGACGCATCGTCATCGTGTTCAGGTGTGACCGGGCCGCGCCGACGTCCATCGTTCCGGCCGCGACCTGGTCGGCGATGTCGCGCAGTTGGGCGAGCTCGCTACGCAGGTGGTCGTGCACGTCGACGAGGTGCTGACCGGATGCCTGCTCGTGTCGGGTGTACCGCCGGCCCGACTCCGGGTCCGGTCCCGTCGGGCGGTCGCTCTCGTCCCACGGGCGCTCGGTGCTGAACCGTACCCCGTCGTCTGGGGTCGGGGTCACGGCGAGCCCTTCGGCGGCACGCCTGACCGGCGCTGGAGCCGGCGCGATGGTGACCACCTCGGTCGGCGTACCAGGCACTTCCGTGACTGCCTCGGTCGGCGTACCAGGCACTTCCGTGACTGTCTCGGTCGGCGTACCGGATCCGCTCTTGACCAACGAACTCGCCGCGCGCTCGGCGGCGACCAGTTCCCGTACGGCCGGCGCGACCTCGGCGGCGAACCGCCGGATGCCGTCGGCGGACTCGGCCATCAGGATGTAGCCGCTGACTCCCTCGTCGAGGGTGAGTTCGGCGAGCTGCTCGACCCAGACGGCGGGCGGCCCCTGGAGGAACCCGCGACCGTCGCCGTTGAACGAGCCGACGATGTTGTAGAGGCGGCGTACCGCTGCTGGGGACCGACCGGCCTCGGTCGCCGCCTGGTCGATGAGCTGGTTGGCGGCGGTCAACTGCTCCGGCGGCACGTAGGACGAGCTGGGCAGCCAGCCGTCGGCGACGCGACCGGTCAACCGCAGCATGCGTGGCTTGATGGCCCCGAGCCAGATCCCGATGTCGTGCGCCGGGAACGGACCGGGCTTCGCACCCCGGAGGGTGTAGTGCTCGCCGTCGAGGCGTACCCCTCGGCCCGGGGTCCAGAGCGCCCTGATGATCTCGATCGCTTCGGTGAGGGCGGTAACCGCCTCGCCCGCGCTACGCCGGGGTCCGCCCTGGGCGACGATGGCGTCCCAGAATGCGCCCGCGCCCAGGCCCAATTCGACCCGACCGCCGCTGAGGATGTCCAGGCTGGCCGCTGACCGGGCGAGCAGCGCGGGCGGGCGGAGCGGCAGGTTGGCGACGTTGGGCAGCACCGTCACCCGCGCGGTACGGGCAGCGATGACCGACAGCAGCGTCCAGGCGTCCAGGAACTTCGGCTGGTAGGGGTGGTCCTGGACGCTGACCAGGTCCAGACCGACCTGCTCGGTGAGTTGCGCCAGCTCGACGACCTGCTGCGCCTGCTCGGCGCTCGGCGTCAGGAAGGTGCCGAACAGCAGGTCGTGACCATGGTCCGCCACGAGCATGGCCTCCTCACCCGGCGCAATACATGACTATGTCAACCATATGCCATGCGGATGGTTTAGCAACAGAAGGTTCCCTTCATCGCCCGCCATCCGAACTTCCCCCACCCCGCCCATTGACGATCTCCCGGTCTTCGATATAACACTGTCCCTTGATCACTTCGAGTGCCGGTACGACCGGCGTCCCGATCCACAAAGGAGCACCCGTGTATCCATCGCGGACCTTCCGCAACACCGCCCTGTCACTGGGCCTGACCGCGGCCCTGACCGCGGCAATCGCCACCCCGGCGTACGCCCGACCGGCCGACGCGCCATCGGCGACCAGCCTCGTCGCCACTCCCACCGCCGGTCAGGTCTTCTCGATCACTGACCGGATTGCCCGGGACGTCGCCAGCACACTGGCCAACCCAAGCGCCAGACAGCGAATCGTGCCGGCCGTTGCCCAGGCCTCGCTCGACCTCGCCACCATTGAGCCCGGTACGACCCTGGCTGCCGCCATCCGGACCGCCAACCAGGAGGTGCTCGCCGCCAAGGGGCTGCCCAGCACCAGTGGCTCCCTGCTCCAGCTCCGGGTGGCCGACCCCCAGATGGGCGACGCCCTCGCCCAGGGCATCACGCCGCTCGTCGCGGCCGTCCCGAACGACGACGCCATCACCAGCGTGACCGCGTACGACCCGACCGGCCAGGCCGTCCAGCTCGACCCGATGCAGCTGCCCGTTCGGCCGGTCCTCGTGGTGGAGGTGGATGCGGCCAAGGCTCTGCCGATGGGCCTCAACATGCTCCGCAACACGTTGACCGCGAACGGCATCGGCAGCGCGTCGGCCAGCGTCACCACCTCGGCTACCGCCAGCGCCACCAGCGTGGGCACCACCGCCACCGGCTACTGGGCCACCAAGGTGACCTCTATCCAGGTCGCTGACGTCAAGGAGCCCTGGATCAAGGGCAAGGCCGAGATCTTCAACCTCGTCGGCGGCTTCGGCCTCGACGGCAAGGTCAAGATCGACGCCGTGCAGATGCCGTACCTCGACAAGGCCAACCAGACGTACTACCCGAACCAGCTCCTGGTCCACTTCAACGGGTACAAGTACAACCTGGCCGACATCGTGATGATGGAGGACGACGGCGACACCAACTACCAGACGCTGATCACGGCCCTGGTCACCGCCCTGCTGACGATCGTCGACGGCGGCATGTACATCCCGCTGGCGAACGCCATCCTCGAAGCCGTTCCGACCTCGTGGTACGTCGACGACCCGGACTACGTCGACTCCTGGTACACCCTCTCCAAGACCAGCAGTGGTCGGCTCAACGGTGCGGCCGGCAACGGCTGGATGACCGTGACGCCGTACTTCGTCGAGGCCCTGTAAGGATTCAACTCCAGGCCCGGTAAGCATCACCACCGGGCCCGGTAAGCGCCATCGCCGGCCGGTCAGCGACGTTTCGCGATCCGGCCGGCACCGGTACTCCGCTATTACAGTTGAGCGGAGCAGATCACGATCCCATCGGTGACCTGCTTCGCCGACCTGACCGTACCGTTAAGAATGATCTTGCAAGTGATGGTCCCCGGGTCCGTGACCACCATTGACACCTCGGTCTCCCCGGAGATGTCTACCTCCCTGCTCCAAGGGCTGGATACCCCTGGCTCCGTTCCCACGTCGTTGGAGGTCCTCCAGGTGACGAGCGCGATGCTGCCGTTGTCCGAGGTCGCCTCAAGACGTACCGTGCTACCCCCGCCGTCGACGCCGCCACGGTCACTGTTCCGTAGCAGCAGCACCCCGGCCACTCCCGCACCGCCACACAACACCAGCAGTACGACGGCAACGATCGCCCCGATGAGCAGGCCCTTGCCGCCCGATCTGGGCTTACCCGCCGAAGGCATACCCACCGGAGGCATACCCGGCGGCCCGGGTGCCGGATAACCCTGTTGCGGTTGGCCGGGATACCCGGCTACCGGCTGCGCCGGATCACCCGGTTGACTCGGCTGGCCCTGCTGCCAGGGCTCTTGGCGTCCCGACGTCGCGTCATACGGTTGCATCCGACCATGGTGGACACATGTCGCTCTCCGGCGAAACATCTGAAAAGGTGCTTTGCCCCTCTCAACCGGCGCAACGGCGGCTCCTGAGCGCGGCCCGGGAAGAGCTCGACATTCGAACGTGACCACGTACGAGCCGAGCGTCACCGGCACTACTTCACAAGCGCTTCGCAGCGTACGGTGCCATCGGTACTCCGCTGCTCCGCCCTTACCTCACTACCCGAGATAATTTTGCAACTTACGTACCCACGGCCAGTAATCAGTATGGACACCAGATCTCCACTGGAAACACCGATCTCCTTGATCCACGGACTGGCCATGTTGCTCTCCGCGCCCTTCTGATCACCGCTCACCCAACTCAATATCGCGATGGTGCCGCTGTCCGCCCTCGCTTCCATCCGCACCTTGATGCCGCCGCTGTTGCCGCCTTTGCCCATGTCGTTGCTGGGGCTGAGGCTGGGGCTGCTGGTCTCGCTGCTACTGCTGTCGTCACTGTTTCCCAGCAGCAGCACACCGGCCACGGCCACACCGCCACACAACACCAGCAGTACGACCGCGACGATCACCGCGATCAGACAGCCCTTACCGCCCGACTTCGGCGTGCCCGCCGGTGGTGGAGCCGGCGGCGGCGTACCCGGCGGCGGGTAACCGTGCGGCGACTGCCCGGAGTAGCCGGGCACGGGCTGGGCGGGATAGCCGGGCACGGGCTGGGCGGGATAGCCGGGCACGGGCTGGGCGGGATAGCCAGATATGGGCTGGGCCGGGTAGCCGGTTGGAGACGGCTGCTGAGGTGGATATCCCTGCGGGTACGACGAAGAGGGGGAGCCCGGCGCGGGCTGCTGCGGTGGAGGGGCACCCTGCCGCCACGGCTCCTGGGGTCCCGGCGTTCCGTCATATGGCTGCATCCGACCAGAATGGACACATTCCACCCCCAAGCGAAATCCACCAAATGGGTCGGCCGGATCAGCCCTGCTCAATCCCGCCCGCCCCTGCCTCGGGTGTTAGGAAGGGCCCCTTCCTATCGCTTTCTGTATAGGAAGGGGCCCTTCCTAACATCAAAGCGGGCTACGGCGAGCAGCTCGGGCAGGTGATGTCGACGGCGGATCAGCAACCCGACGGCCAGTACCACGTACACGACGGCGATGAGATAGCGAATGGTCGGCGTGGGAAACGCGAACTGGATGGCGAACAGGCCGAACAACAGGGTCGCCTCCAGCCGGGTGATTCGCAGGTCGACCAGGATCGCGACCCCAAGCATGGTCTGCGCAGCGGTGAGCAGGAGTTCCTCGACCTGCCGATCATCCAGGGGCAGCCCGGCAAGCTCGCCGCCACCGAGCAGGAAGGCGATCGGCAGGCAGGCGATCAGCAGGGTCCACTGGTTGAGTTTGGCGGCCAGCAGAGCCCCCAGGCCGTCATCGGCGCGCCCCCGCAGCGCGAACGCGACCGCGACGATCACCTCCGGGGCCTCGGAGGCCACCGGGGCCAACCACTGGACCAGCAGGAACTCGTCGATACCGAGGGCGACCCCGCCCGCGATGAGGGACTCGCCGAAGGGCTCGGCGGCAGCCAGGATGACCACCGCCGCCGCGACGAACAAAAGACCGGCGGTGATCCGCCGCCGGACGTCCGGCTGGTGGGCCAGGGTCGCCGCCACCCCGACCAGATTCTCCTCGGCATGTTCGGCCCGCCGGATCCGCCAGAGGTAGAGCACGAATAGCCCGCCCAGGACCACCGTGTCGTACCAGGCCAGTCGCCGGGTCAATGGGATGACCAGCGCGTACGCGGTGGCCACGGCAAGGAAGAAGATCTCGGTCCGCCGGTGGGGTCGAAGTCGTACGGCGGTGCGGTCACCGGGTCGCCCGCGTCGTCGTACCGCCCAGATGGCGAAAACGACCAGCAGTGGCCAGGCCACCCCGATGAGCAGCCGGTTCGCCCCGGTCATGTTCGCCGTGGCGAAGGCGGCGTAGGCCGGATCAGATCCGGCACGGTAGGCGAAGTAGATGTCGATCGCGTACTCGGGCAGCACCGCCACCAGCGCGAGCAGCGCCAACGCGACGGTGCCCGGCACATCCACCCGGACCACCTCGGCGGCCCACATCAGCAACGCCACCGAGGCGAGCACCGCCACACCGAAGACGACCATCGCGGCCACCGAGGGCAGCTTCAGGCCCATTGACCGTACGACGATGGCGGGCAGCGCGGCGGCTACCGCTGCCCCGACCCGTACCAGTGTGGCCGGGCCGGAAAGCGTGACGTCGAGTCCCACCCGCACAGCCGCCACCACCCCTGTCATCGCCGAGCCTGCCCCACCGGGCCGCCAACGGCGGGCGGAACGGGGAACTTACCCAGGAGTTAGCGCATCGCCAAGCGATGACGGGCGATGGGTACGCGAAGACGGCTGGCCGCCCTGGCTCGGGCGGCCAGCCGGACGATCACACCAGGCGCGGGCTCTCCGCGAAGCCGAACTGCACGGTGCCCTCGGCGTCAACGGCGGCGTCGAGCGCCTTGTCGTCGAGCAACTGGGCTGCCTCGGGGTCCAGGAAGATCCGCGCGCCGGACTCGTCGACCACCTGGTCGCCCTGGACCGGCTGCTCGGCGATCGCCAACGTCAGCGAGCCGGCTGCGGTATCGGTGGCGATCCGCAGACCGGCACCTTCCGGTGCTGCCTGCTGGGCGGTCAGATCACGGATTACGAGCACGGCGTTCTCAGTCAAGGTAAGCATGAAACTCCTCGTGGATTCTCGTAGCGGTCACCCGGCACAGGCTGATCAGCCCGATTTCGAGCACCACGTGGGAGGGTTCAGAAGTACGGCTGGGTTCTGTCGGAAAGATGGGCAGGTCAACGGCCGTCCTGCCCTACGTTGCCCGCTCTTGCCCGGTTCGTCAAATCGACCGGGCTCGACCGTACCGTCTCAGCCCTCTTGCCTACCGGCACCTTCAGTGATGGGATCAATACCCTTCAGTAACGATGGGGACGGGGGCAGCATGGGCCAGCTCAACGAAAAGGGCGCGATCGTCACCGGTGGTTCGCGAGGTATCGGTCGGGCGATCGTGTCCCGACTGGTGGCGGACGGTGCCACCGTCGTGTTCACGTACCAGCAGGACGAGACCGCGGCGAAGCAGGTGGCTGCCGAGTCCGACGGACGTGCCATCCCGGTACGGGCCGATCTCGGCGTGGTCTCCGATGTCGTCGCCCTGTTCGAGGCGGCCGACGAACACCTCGACGGGTTGGACATCCTGGTCAACAACGCCGGTATGGCCGTACCCGCGTTGATCGTCGACGTGACCGAGGCGGACTACGACCGGATCATGGCGGTCAACGCCAAGGGCACCTTCCTCGCCATCCAGCAGGCCGCGCGACGGATGCGCGACGGTGGCCGGATCGTCAGCATCTCCACCGGCAACACCGTGCTGGCCGGCCCCGGGGTCGCCGTCTATGCGGCGAGCAAGGCTGCGGTGGAGCAGTTCACCCGGGTGGCCGCCCGCGAGTTCGGTGGCCGGGGCATCACGGTCAACTCGGTCTCCCCCGGCACCACCGACACCGACCTGCTGCGCGGCACCAACAGTGCGGAGGGGTTGCGGATGGCGGAGGAGATGACCCCGCTGGGGCGGCTCGGCCAGCCCGCCGACGTCGCCGACGTGGTGGCCTTCCTCCTCGGGCCGGACGGGCGCTGGATGACCGGTCAGAACCTCATCGCAGCGGGCGGTCTGATCTGATCGCCGGCCGCGCTCACCCCGCTGATCTGATCGCCGGCCGCGCTCACCGCGCCGCTCTGACCACCGGTCGCGCTCATCGCGCCGCTCTGACCACCGGTCGCGCTCATCGCGCCGCTCTGACCACCGGTCGCGCTCATCGCGCCGTACGCCGTGGTTCGGAGAGTGCGGCGCACGGGCCAGGGTGTTCATGGCGGAGCCCGCAGCGACCCTGGTCGGGCAACGCAGTGCCACAGAAGACCTGATGGCGGACCATCAGCCGGTCTTTCTCCGACAGCGTTGCGGCATTGAAGTCGATGGCCGCTACGTGCGACAACGCGTCGCGGAGGCGTTCGGCCAGAGCGGTCGCCTCATCGAGCGAGGTCAGCTTCGTGGGCAGGTGCAGAACCCACCGGGGAGCGGTCATGCCGGACCTCCATGCGCGTAGACCAGCCGCCCGCAGCGCGACCGGCATATCGACTGACGGAAAGCTACCGGACTGTCGACAGAGGGCAACGGACACACAGTGCTCGCGGCGAGTCGCCCCTTTTCGCCCACAAGTCCCAAGTAGACTGCTGTGCCCCGGTCAGCCGCCCCACCACTCCCCGTAGACGCTCCCCTTGTAGGCGCTCACCAGACCGGTCGCAACGGCGGCAGCCGGTCGCCAGCCAATTCCCGGACCAGTCGGGCCAACTCCGTACGCAGTCCGGCCAGGTTCGCGTCGCCGAGCTGGCCAGCCAGTTCGGCTTCCAGTCCATGCAACACCTGTCCAGCGACGGTCAGGTGGTCGAGGGCCTGTTCGGTCAACACCACCAGCCGGCGCCGGCCGCCGTCCGGGTGCGGCTCCCGTCGTACGTATCCGCGCTTCTCCAGGTCGTCGACGATCTGCCCGGCGGCCTGTTTCGTGACCCCCAGCCGATCGGCCAGTTCGGTGCTGGTGATACCCGGCCCGCGTAACGCCTGGAACGCCAACCCGTGCACCGGCCGCAAGTCGGCATAGCCCACCTCGGCCAGCCGGCGGTTGAACTCGCCGAGGACAAGCTGGAAGCCGAGCCCGAGCAGGAAAGTGAACTCGGTGCGCTCAAGCGGATCACCACTGGACATACCTCATCTTGACACATGCAAGTCAAGCGGCTTTACTCATCCCTTCCGTAGCGAGTAAAGCCACTTGACTCAGGAGTGTCATGATCGTGATCAGCGAGACCGAGGACCGTACGACGACGACCCCGGGCGGCGTGATGACCGCCCTCGCCGGGCCCACCCAGGGCAGCACCGAGTTGAGCACCTGGCGGGTACGGATGGCACCCGACGGGCAGGGACCGGTGCACTCGATCGACCGGGAACAGGTGTGGATGCTGCTCACCGGCTCCGTCTCGATCGCCGTCGACGGAACAGCCCGGACGGTGTCCGCCGGTCAGGCCGCCGTCCTGCCCGCCGGCGTCGTACGCCAGGTCACCGTCGACGAAGGGCCGGTCGAGGCACTGGTCTGCATGCCCATCGGCGGCCAGGCCTTCGTGCCGGGAAACGACGAGCCGCGGCAACTGCCCTGGGCCCAGTAACCACCCCGGCTTGGGTGTTAGGAAGGGCCCCTTCCTATGCAAAAAGCGATAAGAAGGGGCCCTTCCTTACATCTCTGAGGTCTGTGGGGAGGGGGTAAAGCGGTGGGACGGGTGGTTTCTCCCGTCTTGCCATTTTTGCCGGGAGCGCTCCCTAGCCTGATGGTAAGAGGTCAACACGCACCGACAGGGCGGAGCAGAACCGATCGGCGGCCGAGATGGCAGACCGGACCAGGAGCGCGTCAAAGAGCAGACAACGATCCCGGCAGTGGGATGAGCGGACACCCCACCGCCTCCGGAGAGACTCGCGTGCCGCGCCGGCCCCACTGCCGATGCCGAGAATCTGGCTCTGGCGGCTGATGGTCCTGGCCACCACGACGGCGGTGCTCGCCGCCCTCTATCGGGCCGGCAATGCGACCGGCGTCTGGTGGCACGGCACGCCGGTCGTGTCGATCCTCGACGGTTTCGACGCGCTGTTCGTCCGCAACGGCATCGACCTGTGGAAACGGGTCGGCTTCGTGGTGCTCGCCATCGTCTGCTTCCTGGCCTGGCGGCACTGGCAGATGGCCCGGCTCGCCTACCTGCCCGGCCCGGTGGACGTACACGCCTTCACCAACGCCACCCCGGACGAGAGAGCGCCGGTCGACGACGTGAAGAGCCAGTTGTGCCGGCACCTGTCCGAAACCCAGATCTACCCGCCGTACGCCGGACCGGCCGACCCACCACCGAAAGGCTTCCTCGACGTCGCGGCGAAGATGGACGTCACGTCGACCAACGCGATTCTGCTCGCCCTCCAGGCGCTGCCCCGAATGTGGCCCCGGACCGGCTACCTGGTCACCGGCGCGCTCCAGATCCGCCGTCAGGAACCCAGGTACGGCATTTCGGCCACGGTCACCTCGTTCCTCGGCGGTGGGCGCAGCGCCATGACGACCCAGTGGGGGCGTGACTGGGACGAGGCGGCCAGCAAGACGGCGTACTGGGTGCTGGCGACGGTGCTGCCGGTGACCCGGCTCGCCAAGACTGCGCCGTGGCGCAAGTGGCGGGGGCGGGAGCTGCCGGCGGACCTCTTCGAGGCGTACAACGAGGGCAAGAAGGCACAGGACCGACGGCAACTGGACGCCGCGCTGTTCAGCTATGCCCGGGCCCTGCGCAGCGATCCGTTCAACGCCGACCTACGGCTGATGGTGGCCAGCGTCCAGGAGGACCTCGGCCTCTTCCTCGACGCGCTGGACACGTACCAGGGGGCGCTCGCGATCGGCGAACTGACCGGGCGCTACTCCGACCATCTGTGGAGCACCCGGCGTCGCCGGCTGCGCCACCCGTGGCGCTACCTGCTCGGTTTCCTCAGCTACGTGGTCCGGCGCCGCGAGTCCATTCAGCTTCGATACCAGTACGCCTGCACGCTCGCCTACTCTGAGCGCACCATCGAACACTGGTTCGCGCAGGACGCGGTGGGGGAACGGGCGAAGGTCCATCGGCAGATGCGGGAGCGACTACAGGAGGCCTTCGTCGACCGGTACTGGCCGGTGGCGGCGGCGTTCGCCAAGCCGGCCAGCGAGCCGGCCAGCGAGCAAGCCAACGTGCGGCTTGGCGAGCGGGCCGGCGAGCGGATTGACCAGCGGATTGACCAGCGGATTGACCAGCGGCCCGGCGAGCCGGCTGAGGAGCAGGCCGCCAAGGAGTGGCTCCGGCAGGTGCTGGCGGAGTCGCCGGAGGCGGCTCGGGTCGTACTCCAGATCGCTGCCGCCCAGGAGATGTACCGGCTGCACGAGGATGTCCTGCTCGCCCGGCTGGTGCCAGGTACGCGCTCCGTCGCCACCCGTACGGTGCTCCGCCTCGCCCGCGACGTCTGGGCCCCGCTGCGCCTGTCGAAGGCGCTGTACGAGTGGCGGCACCAGGGTTGGCGACCGGCCCGGCTGGACGGGGCCGGCGTCCCCGCTCCGGTCTTCGGCCAAGGCGGCTCGTTGCGTCCCTGGTGGCGGCGGACCGCCCGCCGCCGGGCCCAGGCGATCACGGTCAGCTGGCCGCCCTCGGTCGAACTCCTGGACCGGGCGATCCGGCGCGCGCAGCGACGCTGGCTGCGCTGGCCACACCTGAGCTCCTACGACTACTACAACGCGGCGTGCACCTACGGGTTCGCCCTGTACGGCTACGTGTCGAACCGGCCGCTGGGGCCAGCGGACTGCGATTCGATCGAGCAGCTCTCCTGCAAGGCGGTGGAGCAGTTGCGGGCCTCCCTGGCCTGTACGGAGAGCGGAGTCGCCGCCCGACTGCGCGCCTGGATCGTCAGCAGCGATCCGGATCTGGCTCCACTACGGCACCAGCCAGAGTTCTGGCACTTCGAACGGGACGAGTACCCGAGTCTGAAACTCTTCTTTCCCCGTCCCGACAAGGTAATCAACCTGCGGATGTCGGCGTACGTGAAGGAACTCCTCTGCGAGGGCGCGGTCCTGCTGGAACAGACCTGGCATCGACGCGGCCGCCAGTCGGAGGGGACGGACATCCATCAGATCATCGACTGGCTCGGGGTGAACATTCGGACCTGGGAGGTGTTGGAACGCATTGCCCGGGACCGGGCTCGCTACTGGCGGGACCGGGCGGACTTCATCCAGCTGGTCCGGGAGGCGGTCGACCCGGCCAAGCTAGCCGAGGCGACCTTCCCGCCAGCGGTGCCCGGCTTCGATGACGTGGTCATGGCCGGCTCCGATGAGTTCGACGGTGACGACCTGCGGTCTCCGCGGCCAATCGAGGAACTTGTCCAGCACCGGATGGACAGCGTCGACCGGACGATCCGGTCGGTGGAGATCGAGTTCGCGAGGCGAGGATACGAAGCCAGCCACCGGGACCGGACCGAGTTGTGCAATCGGGACCTGCGGGGTGGGCAGCTGCTGGAGGGACAGGCCCGCGAGATCTGCAACCGGCACGCGGCCCGGTGGCGACGGGTCGCCGAGCACCTGGCCGAGGCCGGGCTGACGGTGTCGGCCAGCGAACCGGTCGACATCCAGCAGCGCCCGTGATCCAGATTGCCGCGTCGGCTACTACTTCGCCCAGATGGCGATGAAGGCCGCCGACCCGTTCGAGTCGTACCCGGCGATGGCCCTGGTGCGATAGCCCGCCTTGGTGTGGGTGGCCTGCTGACTGGCCAGCGCCGAGGCGGACAGGTTGTGCCGGGCCTGATACGGCGTGTTCGCGGTTGCGGCGAACGTCGCGACGAACCGGACCGCGCCGTCGACGGTGTACGCGTTGACGTACGCCGGCCCCATGCCCTTGGCGGTGAGTTCGTTGAACAGTTTCTGGTAAGTGGCTGGTGTCAGGTTGGACCGGATCGCCCAGGACTTGCCGAGACTGCGCTTGGTCATCAGCCCGGTAAAGACCGTCTTACCGCCGACGGTGACCCCGGACACCTGCGCCGGGGTGAAGCCCGCCTTCACCTTCGCGTCGAAGTTCGTCTGCATCGCGTCGGCGGTGAGACCGTGGAAGGCGTAGTACTCCGCGGCCCCCTTCTCCCAGATGGCGGCGTAACGGACCTGGCCACCGTGCAGATAGCTCTCCACGAAGACCGGGGTGAACCCCTTGGCCTTGAGGGTGTCGTGCCGGCTCTGGTATCCGCTGGCGCTCATCTCGGTGTACTCGTACCAGGCAGCGCCCTTGTCCGGCCGGAAGACCACGTTGAAGTACGTCCTGCCCGCCACGTCGTAGCCGTCCAGCCAGGTCGGCCGGTACTTGGCGGCAACCGCCTGGTTGAACAGGGCGTGGTAGTCCTCGACCGGCACGGCGGTACGGACCACCTCGGCACCCCCGGTCGGGAACGGCTTGGCTCCGGTCGTGCTCCCGCTCGGTGCGGTGGTCGGTCCACCGGTGGCCGCCACGTTGCTGGTGTTCGGGTCGAGACCTCCGCTGCCCGCCCCGCTGCCCAGGCCCGCCGCTTCGGCGACCTGGCTGGGATCGGTGGCACCCGGGCTCACCTTGGCCGCACCCGCCGGATCCACGTTCGACTCTCGACAGCCGACCAGCGCGGTCAGCGTCACGGCGCCTACGGCCAATATCCGCAGTACACGATTCATGATGGCTCCTCCCCCGATGGCCAAGTCCGTCATGCTATCTGGCGTGGGCCTGGAGCCGCGCCAGGATCGCCTGGTTGGCTTCCCAACCGTCGGGGAACTTGACCGGGACGTTGAGGTGGACCGGTTCGGTGGACGGGTGGGCGTCGAGCAGTTCGGCGATGCCGCCCCGGGCCACCACCAGGCAGGCGTGCCGGTGCCGGCTGGTGAGCACACAGAGCCGCCCGGACTCCAGGTGGAAGGCGGTGGCGTCCCGACGACCGGAGAGCGGGTGCAGCACGACGGTCACGTCGTACTCCCGGCCCTGTAGTCGGTTGGCGGTGTCGACGGTGATGTCCGCGCCGGCCGGGCCGAGCTGCGACCGGATCACCGCAACCTGGTCGCGGTGCGCGGCCCCGATCGCGATCCGGTCCGCGGTGACCGGCGCGCCTTCCGGGGTACGTTCGGAGACCGCGACCGCCTTCCGGTCCAGGATCCGCAACGCCAACGCCGCGCAGGCCGCGGCGGCCTCCGCATCGGTACGGGGTACGAATCGGGCGGGTAACTCGTACCAGCCCCATCCGGTGCTGGCCGCCAGTTCCACGCTCGCGTCCAACGCATCGCCCGGGCCGGGCTCGGTCAACGTAAGCACCCGGTCGGTCTCGGTGGTGCCGGCCCGGAACCCGGTGAACGGATAGAACGCCGCCGCCACCACCGGGGCTGCCGAGGCGGGCAGTCGCCAGGACACCGGTAGCCGGTGCACCGGCAGGTCCGGGTTGTGGCGCAGCAGCACCGCCACCGCGCTCTGCATCGGGTCCCAGGTCAGCCCGGTCCAGCGGACAGTCTCCACGGTCGAGAACGGGTCGAGCTGTCCCGGGTCACCGACGAACAGCGCCCGTTCGAACCGGCTGGCCACGCGCAACAGGGCGTCCGAGCGCATCTGGTACGCCTCGTCCACGATCGCCCACGGCCATGAGCCCTCGGTGACGGTGGCCCACTTGGCGGCCGTACCGATGATGACGGCCGGCCCACCGAGTTCCGCGACCTTGCCACCGACCCGGACCCCCGGATGCTCCTCAACGCGGGCCGAGGGTACGTAGTCGGTGGCCGAGAGCCGACCGATCCGCAGTTCGGGGGCGGAGTTGGCCAACCGGTCGATCAGGTCGTCGACCTGCTCGTTGGTCTGCGCGATGATGATCAGCGGCTCGCCGGCCGAGGCGAGTTCACCGGCGGCGCGTACCACCAGGGTCGACTTGCCCGCCCCGGGTGGCGAGTCGACCACCACCCCACGGTGGTTGCCGGAACGCAGGTCGGCCAGTACGGCAGTGATCACCCGTTCCGCCTCGACCCCCGGCGGCACCGTCAACTCGGCTCGCAACCTCGCCCCTCCCCACTCATGCTCCCGGGACACTACCGCTCGGACTGCGACAGGTCCTACGGTCGGCCGGCATCCCGAGGGCTTACGTTGATGTCAGACCCAGCTGGTACTACGGATACGGTCCGGGGAGGTGAGCAAGTGATCATCATCAGCCATGGCGACCTGCTGACGGCAGAGGCCGAGGCTCTGGTCAACACCGTCAACACCGTGGGGGTGATGGGCAAGGGCATCGCCCTACAGTTCAAACGCGCCCATCCCGCCAACTACGCGGCCTACCGAGCGGCGTGCACCGCAGGCGAAGTCAGACTGGGCGAGATGTTCCTTTTCGACTCAGCTCGCCTTGGCCCTCGACGCTACGTGATCAATTTCCCGACCAAGGGCCACTGGCGGTCAACCTCCCAGATCCGCGATATCGAGGCTGGCCTGGTCGCCCTGGTCCGGGTCGTACGGGAGCATGACATCGAGTCCGTGGCAGTGCCCGCTCTCGGGTGCGGCAACGGAGGACTTGACTGGGACCAGATCCGACCGATGATCGAGCATGCGTTCGATGCACTACCAGACGTTCGGGTGCTCCTTTTCCCTCCCGAAGGCTTGCTCGCCCCCGCCGAGATGCCGGTTGCCACCGCAAAACCGGGTCCCGTCGACAACGGCCCGAACGTGGCCACCCAGGTGCACGTCAACCGCCGGTCACCAGCGTGACCGCAATCGTCACCATCACGACTGCGATCGCCGCGTCCAGGATGCGCCAGGCGCGTGGGTTGGCGAACACCGGCCGAAGCAGGCGGGCACCGTAACCGAGAGCGCTGAACCAGAGGCAGCTCGCCATGACAGCACCGATCGCGAAGAACCAACGCTCCGGGTCACCGTGGGTGTTGGCGATCGAGCCGAGCAGCAGCACCGTGTCGAGATAGACGTGCGGGTTGAGCCAGGTCAACGCCGCGCAGGTCAGCAACACGATCCGCAACGTCGTACGACCGCCGGCCGGGTCGGTGTCGATCCGCCCGGTGGTGAAGGCGCGTCGGGCCGCCAGCAGGCCGTAGCCCACGAGGAACACCGCGCCCGCATAGCGTACGAGGTCGAGGACTACGGGCCACCTCTCCAAGATCGCCCCGATGCCGCTGATGCCGGCGACGATGAGCAGCGCATCCGAGACAGCGCACACCAGTACGACCGGACCGACGTACTCGCGCCGCAGCCCCTGTCGGAGCACGAAGGCGTTCTGCGCGCCGATGGCGACGATGAGCGAGAGCCCAGCCCCGAAGCCGGTCAGCGCCGTAAGCAACTGTGTGGTGATCACCGACCGACCGTAGGTGCGCGCCCCGCATCAAGACCAGCTCATGTAATGCCGGCCTCAGAGCGCGCCTTTCGAGCTGTCCGACCGGCCCCCGGAGCAGCGAGGAGAAGCGCGAACGGCTAGCTTCTCCCCGTGACGGATCTGCCTCGGGGCATCTACGAACATCTGATCACTGAGGAGCTCGCGACGCGGCTCCAACGCATCGACGCGGACCTGGTCCAGCGGAGCGAGCTCGACCCGGTCGACGCGGATGAGGTGCTTAGCCGGCACATCGCTGACCTCGCCCGCCGGGCATTACGGGCGGTTCCCAGCTCCGACCAGCACCGACTGGTCAGGCAGGTGGAGGTCGCCAACCGGATCGCGGAGGCGATCGAACGCTTGGCCCCGGACGCGACCGGCGCCAGCGACCGGGTAGCCAGTTCACACGACCTGCTGAAAGCGATCGCGGCCGCTGATGAGTCAACGAACGTGATCAGCTTTCCGGTCCGACCCGCTACCCCGCTCAACAGAGGAGCGCTGCTGGTCAACGGCAAGAACCAGCCTCGGATCGGGCACGAGATCAGTCACGAACTGGCTTCCGCCGACGAGGCGTACCTGCTCTGCGCCTTTATCAAATGGCAGGGGCTACGCCTTCTCGAACGGCCAATCCGCGACCTGATCGAGCGCGGCGGTCAGCTACGGGTGATCACTACGACCTACCTGGGCGCGACCGACCAGCGAGCCCTGGACCGGCTCGCCGAACTGGGCGCGGACATCAAGGTCTCCTACGAGACCAGAACCACCCGGCTACATGCCAAGGCTTGGCTGTTCCGACGCGGCAACGGGGCCAGCACGGCGTACGTGGGCTCATCCAATCTGTCGAAGGCGGCCCTGGTAGACGGGTTGGAGTGGAACATCCGGGTAGCCAGGCTGGAACAGCCAGACATCGTGGACACCTTCGAGGCGACGTTCGACGACTACTGGGATGATCCGGCCTTCGAGTCGTACGAGCCGGAGCGGGATGGGCTGCGCCTGCGCCGGGCACTGACCGCCGAGCGAACCGGCGGCGCGACCAACCCACTCGACATCGAGGTCGCGAACATCGACGTACGACCGTACGGCTATCAGCGCGAGATCCTCGACGACCTCGCGGCCGAACGGGCGGTGCATGGTCGCCACCGCAACCTGGTGGTGATGGCAACCGGCACCGGCAAGACCTTCGTCGCCGCCCTGGACTACCACCGACTTCGCCAGGCCGGAACTGTCGATTCCCTGCTCTTCGTCGCCCATCAGGATCAGATCCTGCGGCAGAGCCGGTCGGTCTTTCGGCACGTCCTGCGTGACGGTAGCTTCGGCGAGACCCTGGTCGGCGGCGACAGACCCAGCCAGTGGCGGTACGTCTTCGCCAGCATCCAGTCCCTGCGTCGGCTGGAGCTGAAACCGGACCAGTTCGACATGGTAATCATCGATGAGTTCCACCACGCCGAGGCGCCGACCTATCAGCAGCTGCTGAGTCGGCTCGATCCGAAGATCCTGCTCGGGCTGACCGCCACCCCGGATCGCTCCGACGGTGGCGACATCCGCCGCTGGTTTGCCGGGCACACCGCCGTTGAGCTGCACCTGTGGGAGGCACTCGACCGACAGCTACTCGCACCGTTCCAGTATTTCGGGCTGCACGACGATGTCGACCTGTCGCAGTTGCGCTGGAAACGCGGCCAGGGCTACGACAACAGCGAGTTGGATCGGCTGTACACCGGTAACCATGCCCGAGCCCGGATGGTGCTGCAGGCCGTACGGGACAAGGTGGATGTCGACCGGATGCGGGCACTCGCGTTCTGCGTCAGTATCGGCCACGCCCAGTTCATGGCCGACTGGTTCAACCGGGCGGGGATACCCGCCCACGCTGTCACCTCGCGACTCGACACGGCCGCCCGGTACGAAGCGTTGGCTGCCTTCCGATCCGGCAAGTTACGGGTGCTCTGCACAGTCGACCTGTTCAACGAAGGCATCGACCTGCCGATGGTCGACACGATTCTGTTGCTACGTCCCACCGAGAGCGCAACGATCTTCCTACAGCAGCTCGGTCGTGGTCTGCGGCTGGACGACGACAAGGCGTGTCTGACCGTCCTCGACTTCATTGGCGGGCAGCATGCCAACTTCCGGTTCGACCTGCGCTGGCGGGCGTTGACCGGGGTGAGTCGCCGGAGCCTGGAGCGGGCGGTCGCCGAGGACTTTCCGACCCTGCCCAGCGGCTGCCATATCGAACTCGACCGAGTCGCCAAAGAGGTGGTGCTGGGGAATCTGAAGCGGGCGATACCCAGCTCGAAGAAGGGACTTCTCAGCGAGCTACGCCAACTCGGCGACGTGCCCCTCGGCGACTTCCTACAGGAGACCGGCCTGGAGCTCGAAGACATCTATCGCCGAAAGGGCCTTGGTGGCTGGACCGGGCTTCGGCGCATGGCCGGGCTCGACGACACGGCTGTCGGCCCCGATGACGTCACCCTCAGCACCGCCTTCGGCCGGATGCTTCACCTCGATGACCTCGACCGGCTCGACCTGCTAAGCCACGTCGCTGCCGGCACCCTAGGCACTGCCGGTGCCCTAGGCACTGCCGGTGCCCTAGGCACTGCCGGCACCCAGGTCGCTGCCGGCGACCGGCCCGTGTCACACCGACTGCTGCACATGCTGCACTTCATGCTCTGGGGACCGACAGCGCCCCTGGCCGAACTGGACGAACGGCTGGACCGGCTCTGGGCAGACCCGGCCCGTTGTCTGGAACTGCGGCAGATCGTCGACGTGCTGCGTGGCCGCATCCACCGGATCACCACGCCTGGCCGCTCGGACCGCGTGCCGCTACGGATACATGCCCGGTACAGCAAGAACGAGGCGTGTGCCGCCTTCGGAATGACCAACCCGGGAAGCTTGCGGGAAGGGGTCAAGTGGATCGAGGCCGAGCAGTCGGACATCTTCTTCGTCACGCTGGTCAAATCAGCACAGCACTACTCGCCGTCCACCATGTATCAGGACCGGGCGCTCACCGATGAACTGTTCCAGTGGGAGTCGCAGAGCACCACCTCGGCCAGTTCGCCGACCGGTCAGCGGTACATCGCACACGCGAGGCGTGGTTCGACGGTGCACCTGTTCGTTCGGGAAACCAAGGTCCCCGATGGTGACCTTGGAGTACCGCCGTACCTTTACGCGGGCCCGATGACATACGAGCGGCACACCGGAGACCGCCCGATGCGGATCATCTGGCGGCTCGACCATCCACTCCCCGCCGACGTACTCCACGCGGCCCGGGTAATAGCCGCCTGAGCAGGGCAAGCAGCTAGTTCCACTCCTCGATGGCGTCCTCCTGCGCCGGGGCACCATCGCCGGGCGGTCCGCCGTGCGTCCAGGGTGTCTCCTCCCGGGCCGGGAACGCGCCGGACGGCCGGAAGCCCTCGGACAACGTCGTGTAGCAGAGCCGCTCCCCCACCTTGGGCACGCTGCCTGGCGGCGGGGTCAACGACCGGCCCATCCCGCCGGACAACTCCAGCACCACCTCGGTCTTCTCGACATCGCTGGTCGGGTTGACGAAGATGACCCGCGCCTTCTGGCTCGGCCGGGTCGGCGAGTAGAGCGACACTCCCGGCCGCACCAGCACCGGATCGGTGGTGTGCAGCATGATCCGGGGACGCAGTACCGGCCGTTTGCCGCTGTCGTCGACCCGGGTCGGATCGGCCAGGGTCACCTCGCCGACGAACGCCTCCCCGGTCAGCCGGTGGTCGGCCATCACCAGCGGATCGTCGTACGCCCGCTGCACCGCGTACGTGGTGAGGGCCCGTTCCAGCCGATGCAGGCGGTGTGCCGCCGCCACCGCGCCATCCCGCCGGGCCTGCGGATGCCCGCCCTCGTCGACGTACGCCGCGTAGTCGGTGAACGCGTCCCGATCCTCGGCCCAACGATCGGCTACCCGGGCACCGGGCGGCTTCGACCGGAGCAGGTCGACCGCCTGCCACATCAGCCGCCAGGTGGGCTCCAGCTGTCCCCGCAGCAGGTCCGCGAGCGCGGCTCGGGCCTGCTGCTGGGCGACCGGATCGTCCTGTGCCGCCTGGTACGCGGCCATCGCCGGGGCCAACTGCCGGTTGTCGAAGTCCGGGTCGCTGGCCGGACCGGCAGGTGGAAGGAGCGCCGGATCCTCGGCCGCCTCCGCCGCCTGCGCACCGGACATCCCGGCCGGTGGTCTGATCCAGGCCAGCAGCGCGGCGAGATGGTTGTCTTCCACCGCGCTCTGCCCGGTGGCCCAGTGCAGGGTGAGCGCGTCGGTCAACGCCAGCAGCTGGGACGATCCGGGATGCTCGGCGCGGTCGGCGAGGAAGGTCAACCATCGACCGAGCAGCGGAACGGACGCGTCGACCGGATATTCCCCATCGGTACGGCGGAACCGGGTGGACCGGCCGAGCAGCCGGACGAAGGTGACGCCGGCTGGGTTGGGTACCAGGATCTGGGGTGCGTCGACGTACCGGTAGCGCACATCCTTTCCCCGGTCTACCGGCACCGCCTCGGCGACGCCGCGATGACCGTCCAGATAGGGCACGACGATCGAGGCCAGCTCGGTGACGAAGGCGAACCGCTGGTCGCGGTTGCGTGGCTGCGGCACGATCAGCAGCTGCGCCCGGTCCGGGGCGGTGCCGACCATTGCGGCGAGTGGCGCGTTCGCCTCACCGGCCATGGCGAGCGGGACGAGGACGAGCGGCTGCTCGGACAGGTGCAGGTGCCGGACGGTGGCGATCGGTTGGGCCACCCCGGTGGCTACCGCCTGGGCCCGAGCGAGCGCGGTCAGCGTACTCATCCGACGACCACCGGTTGCTCGGCGGCGCGCTGGCTACGGTCGAAGCCGGCGGCGCACTGGCTGCCAACGATGCCGGCCGGCCGACTCCCGTCGAAAGAGCCCGCGGCAGGCTCGCCACCGTCAATACCGGCGGTGGCCAGCACCTCGGCGCGCAACCGGGCGGCCGCTCGGAGCAGCGCGGCGGCCTCCGCCTGTTCCGGGGCCGGGGTCAGCTCCCCACTCGCCAGCCCCAGCACGGTCGCCGCCTGGTCGATCCCGCCCAGCGCGTCACGGACCGACTTGCCCAGGCTGGCGGTGCTGCCGCGCGCCTCGTGCCGACAGAAGCGGGCCAGCTCACACGCGGCCAGGCACTCCGGCGCGTAGCGGGCCTCGACCTCGCCGAGCGCGGCCACCAGCGCCGCCGGCGGCCGGGTCGGCTGCCCGTCCCGGTCCGGCACCAGGTCGAGGGAAAACCCGTCGGGCAGTACGGCGACCAGTTCCTCAACCCGCGCCATCCGGTCGAGCTGTCGCCGCAACACCAGCAACTGCTTTCGTACGTCGATCAGTGCGGCGGTCGGCTCGTTGGAGAAGTCGCGGGGGCAGACGAGGATCACGTCGGACGAGACGGTCTCCGGATCCTGCCCCGCCTCGGCCAGCAGTTGGCGCATCGCGAGCACGTAGACCGCCGCCTGGGTCGCGGCGGCGGACACCTTACTGGCGTCGGCCTGCCCGTCGATCACCGCAAACGACTTGATCTCGACCACATGGAACTGACCGGCGAGCTGGAACGCGATCAGGTCTGGTTCGAGGTAGACCCGCTGACCGGCGACCGCCAGGTGCAGCAGCGGATGGTCGAAGAGGGCTCCCCCCGACGCGGCGAGCTGGGCCGCCCCGGTCAGCAGGTCACGGCTGTGCGTGTGGCGATCGGTCGGCGACTGCGGGCGCCGCGACCTGGCACCGTCGCTCCTGTCTGTGCCGCCGAGCGTGTCGTCTGGAACCCCCAAGTCGGTGTAGGACGCGTCGGGGATGGGCAGGCCCAACACTTCGCGCAGCAGTTGCAGCAGCGTCGCGCAGCCGTCCGCCTTGACCTGGGCCTCGAACGCGTTGCCCCGGGTGATGGCGAACTGGGACTGACCGAACTGGGCGGGAAAGCCGATGTGCCCGGCGACCCGCTGCTTGTCGACCCCGGCACCGTCGAGCAACGCCCGTCGGCGGCACCCCGGGTTGCTGGTGAGGGCGGCGATCGTACGGGCGTTGTGCCGGCGGGGTGCGCTGGCACCGCGTACCCGGTCGAGACGCTGGTCG
The DNA here is from genome assembly GCF_053590565.1 of Micromonospora sp. NPDC003197. Lineage (NCBI taxonomy): Bacteria > Bacillati > Actinomycetota > Actinomycetes > Micromonosporales > Micromonosporaceae > Micromonospora > Micromonospora sp. NPDC003197. The sequence continues at coordinate 26,700 of NZ_JBSFTE010000007.1, forward strand.
ACGTTCGTCACGCTATTCCCTCCGACGGACCTGGCCAGCGACCGTACCGGTACCCGGTGACAATCCGTGGTTCCCGCGCGGGCACAGGTCCACCAGCTGCGGGTCCTTCGCCAACTTCGGGTCCTTCTCCGGTTTCGGGTCCTTCTCAAGTTGCCGGGGTCCGGCAGTCGCCAGGGTATGTTGCGGGCGTGGATTGCCCGGACGGTGGGAGGCGCGGCTGATGGCTGAGTCACGTGCCCAGCCGAGTCGTGGCCCGGGTCGGTCCGGTGGACGACGAGTTGGCCGATCCGACGAGGATCTTTCCGGGGTGGCCCGGGCGGCGAGCCGGGACGCCGGCGGGGTGGCCGACGATCTGCTCGGCGAGTTCCTCCCCCAGTTGGCCGAGGCGGCCACCTCGGGCCGCCGGCTGGACCGCCCCGCGCTGGACGCGATCGGCGCGGCCGGACGGCGCGCCGCGGAGCAGGGGATTCCGGTCGGTCGAGCGGTGGAACTGTACGTCTCGGCGGCCTGGCGACTCTGGCGGCTGCTGCCGGTGGTGGCGCAGGCCGGTGAGGCGGAACCGGTACGGCTGGCTGGCGAAGCCGTACTGCGGGTGGTCAACGACGCCCTGTCGGCGCTGGTCGACGGATATCTGGCCGCCCGTCGGCTGATGGTACGGCGGGAGGAGGCGCTGCGCCGCGAGTTGATCGACGATCTGCTGCGCGGTGATCCGGACGTCGCCGGGATCGTCGAACGCGCCGAGCCGTTCGGGCTGGACCTCACCCGTGCCCACCAGGTGGCGTTGGCCCTGCCTGACCGTCGGTGGGCGGAGGTGACCGCCGCGACCGGGGGCCTGGAGCGGGTCATCCTGGACCGGTTCGGTGACCGGGATGTGCTGGTGTCGGCGAAGGAGGGCATGCTGGCGGTGCTCGTACCCGGAGTCGCCGTCGCCCCCGAACAACGCGGCCGACGGCAGCCCACTGGTGAACTCGGCCGGGTGATGCAGGCCGCCCTCCAGTCGATACCGTCCGGACGGCCGTGGCGGATCGCGGTCGGCCGTCCCTATCCGGGCGTCTTCGGCATCGCCCGTTCCTACGAGGAGGCGCGCGAGGCGCTCGACCTGGCCGGCAAGCTGGGCCTGCCGGACCCGGTGGCGCAGGCGGAGGACCTGCTCGTCTACCGGATGCTGCTGCGGGACCAGGCGGCCATCGCCGACCTGATCGAGGGGGTGCTCACCCCGCTGACGCTGGCCCGGGGCGGGGCGGAACCACTGCTGGCGACGATCGAGGCGTACTTCGCCACCGGCGGGGTGGCCACCCACGCCGCCCGTCGGCTGCACCTGTCCGTACGGGCAGTCACCTATCGACTGGGGCGGGTCCGTACGCTCACCGGCTACGACCCGATGAACCCGACCGACTGGTTCACCTTGCACGCCGCCGTGCTCGGTGCCCGATTGCTGGACTGGCCCAACCGGGATCTGCCCCGTCCCACCTGATCACGGCCATTCTGCCGGCTCGACACCTTGCCGACCATCGGCAACCACCTGGGCCAGGTCATGGCCGACGCGGGCCGATGCGGCGGACCCCCGAACGACGGAGGCTGGAGCTTCTGGGCACGCCTCCGAACGACGGAGGCCGAAACTTCCAGGCAAGCCTCTAGCCAGGTCAGAAGGAGGACGAGGGCAAAATGCGCGTCGAGGACGTCCCGCTCCCTGGCATCGGCCTACGGCAGGTGATCACCACCGACGACGATCAGCACGTCGGGGTGGTGTGTCACCACAACGGCCGCCGGGACCTGGTCGTCTACCGCCCGGACGACCCGGATGCCGCGCTGAGCGTCACCCTGACCCGCCGGGAAGCCGCCGCTCTGGCCCGGCTGCTCGGTCTCGTCGAGGTCGGCGAGACCGAGTGCGGGTGCCACCAGCAGCCCACTGTCTCCTGAGCCAGCCGGCGAGCAGACCACCGCCAGCGCACTCCGGGCAGTCCGGCCTGCGGGCTACTGCGGGTCGTACCGGATGTGGTCGGGGTCGACGCCGAGTCCGGCCAGGCGGGCCGCCAGTGCCGTGACCATGTCGGCGGGGCCAGACAGGTAGGCGTGGTATCCCGCCCAACTGCCGCGCCGGGTCACCACGTCGACCACGGTGCCCGACTCGTACGGGTAGGCGGCTCCCTCGGCGATCGCCGGGATCACCTGCAACCAGGGATAACGCGCGGCGTACGCGTCGAGCATCTGAAGGTCGTAGAGCTCGCCATAGGTACGGGCACCGAAGAACAGATAGGTCGGCGGTGGACTCGACTGCCGGGTCAGTTCACCCAGCAGGGCCCGGATGGGGGCCAGCCCGGTGCCGCCGGCGACCAGCAGCACGCCCTTGACCGCCGTACTCGCCAGCGTCATCGTTCCCCGGGCCGGGGCGAGCCGCAGCTCGTCGCCGACACCGATCTTGTTGACCAACACGTCACTGAGCCGGCCGGCACCGGTGGCCCGAATGTGGAACTCGAGGATGTTGTCCGGCGCTGGCGGGTCGGCCATCGAGTAGAACCGCCAGGTGTGTGGCAGGTGCGGCGACTCGATCGTGGCGTGCTGTCCGGCGACGTAGGGGTAGGGCTGCGCTGGTCGTACCCGGATCACGGCCAGGTCCGGTCCGGTCATCTCGTGGTGCACCACGGTGGCGGTGACATACGGCGGCGAGGAGAGCGCCGCCTGCGCCGCGTCGCTCATCACCTGGGTTACGAAGTTGTACGCCCGCTGCCATGCCTGGTCGTATTCGGGCCGCCATGCGCTGCCGCCTCGGGTACGCAGCGCTTCGAGCAGCGCGTCGCCGAATGGCTGAAAGTGGGCGGCGCGGACCCCCAGCCGGCGGTGGGCCTGGCCAAGCTGCTGGAAGAACTGGACGACTGCGTCCGGCCGGTGCAGGTCGTCGATGAGCCGACGCATCGACGTGGACAGTTGATCACGCTGCGCAATGAGCGAATCAGGGAAGAGCGTGCGTAAATGCGGAGAGTCACGGAAAAGCAAGGTATAGAGGTACATCAGCGTGTCCCCGAAGGGCTGCACAACGGCGAGGCTTTCCTGCATCAGCCGTTGGTCATTCAGCCGCTGTGGCCAGCCGTCGAGCAGCGCAGCGCTGCGTTCGGCGGGGTCACCGATCCCCCGACCGCCACCGCGCATGCTTCGGCGCAGCAGCATCGAGTGATGCAGGCCAAGCAGGCTGTGGTAGTCATTTCGCGCTTCCGGCTCCGTCATGGTGGGGATGATAGGGACCGCCCCGCCGGCCATGATCGTTGCGGCCGCCCCGAGCCAACCCCAATACGAACAGCGCGTTTTCCCAGCTCAGCACCGCTTAACGGCGCGTTTTCCCAGCTCAACATCGGTGGCCAGTGAGTTGACGAAGAGATCGGGCGGCGGCCTGACCGGGCCCGTCTGGCCAAGGCGGGCCGGTCGCCCGCCGGGAAACGTCAGAAACATCACGGACAGTGGTCACGGCTCCGTAAGCCGGGGGCCACCCACCGTACGACCTAGCGCCGTACGACCTAGCGCGTTATGCCGCGAAGGGCGTCAGTAAAGTCGTCGACAAAATTGTCGGCAATCGGCCACCGTTAGCGAACGCGTACCGAATGCTCTGCCGGAAGACTCGACTGAACAGTTCGTAGTACGGAGTGTCCGCACGGGCGTTGGGACTGCTCGATCGCCGCAGCAGGGTCTCCACAGACGGGTACGCATCTCGGATCTTCCGGTCGTAGCAGATGACGTTCTGTGTGGGGACGAATCCGCCACGTTCGAAGAGGATCTGCTGGTCAGGATGACCCGTAAATTGCCAGGGCTCAGCCCGCATCGGATAGCTGAACCCGACCCGGCCGGGCCGATGCGGCACCAACTCCCGACTATGTGACAGTACGCGTTTGTTTCGACGCAGTTACGATGCGTTTGGCCTGCACAAATCCGCCCAACTAGCGGATTCCCCGCCGCCTCGGGCCACAGTAAGTTAGCTGAACGGGCAACAGTTGACCCGCCGGACGGATTTGGCGCCCAGCTGCCTGGCATCCCTGGCGGCAGTGGTGGCGTACCAAGACATGGAGGCAGCGCCAGTGGCGAACCTGGAAGTGGTGTTGAAGGATGCGATGAGCATCGAGGGGGCGATCGGCGTCGCCCTGGTGGATTTCACCAGTGGGATGACGTTGGCCACCGCCGGCGGCACCGCCGAACTCGACCTCACTGTGGCGGCAGCCGGCAACACCGATGTGGTCCGGGCCAAATTGCGCACCATCGAAATGTTGAAGCTCCCCGACGGCATCGAGGACATACTCATCACGCTGGACACGCAATACCACCTGATCCGGCCATTGCACTCCCGGGCGGGCAGCGGACTCTTCCTCTACCTGGCGCTGAACAAGGGACGGGCCAACCTGGCGCTCGCCCGGCACCGGCTCCGCATGGTCGAGGAAAGCCTCGAACTGTGATCGACAACCGAGGCACGCATGTCGAACCTTTGCCCCGCCGGGAGCGGTCGGCCCGATTCGACGGGTTCGAAACCCCCGCACACCGGGAATCGTTCGCCGGCCCCGACACCGACCAGGCGGTACGGGCCCAGTTGGCCGGCCTGCGGCACGCGCTGCCCGGCGTACGGGGCTGCGTCGTCGCGGGTGTGGACGGGCTGCTGATCTCGCACGACCTTACCGGTGACCCCGAACCACACGACCTGGCCGCGCTGGCGGCCACCACGTTCGGCCTCGGCCGGCAGGCTGGACTCGCCCTACGGCACGGTCCGTTCCGGGAGTCCACCGTGCACAGTCACCGGGGCTACTTCGCCGTGTACGCAGTGAGTGAAACCGTCCTCCTCGCGGTGCTCGGCGACGACGGGCTGAACGTGGCCCGGCTGCATCTGGAGGCCCGACCGCTGGCCGACCGGCTCGCTGACCTGCTGCACGTTCGCACCGCGTAGCAGCATGGGCTGTGGCCGGCACCGGGTCACCGGTGCCGGCCATCGGCATCAACCAGCCCCAGGGACCTGCCTGCCTGCCATCGACAGCAGCCTTTAGCCAGCCCCCGTTGACCGGGGTTTCGGGGCGTCGGTCACTATGCCTGAATGCCCATACCTGACGAACTCTCCCCACCGCCGGGCGGCACGCTCTACAGTTCCGGCCCGCGATCCCGGCTGCCGCGGGGCCGGATGCTGCTGGTCATCCTGGCAGTCAGCGTGGTGGGCATCCTGGGCCTGGTGGGTGTGCTCATCGGGGCCGTGCTCGGCGGCAACTCCCGCGCCAACGACGGATACCAGGCCGGGCCGACAGCCACCACCGCCAGTGCATACGCGCCAGAAACAGCGGAGCCAAGTCAGGACGAGCCCACGCCGGAGGCCACGCCCAGCAGCCCCACCAGCGCCGGACAGATCTTTCGGTTGGTCCATGCCCCGCTCTGCCTGGATGTCGTGGGCGGGGTGTCCCCCGAAGGTGCGGCCGTCCAGCAGGCCGAGTGTGCCGGCTCACCGAGCCAACACTGGCTCGCCACCCCAGCCGGTGAGGGGACGGTGACCCTGGTCAACGTGGCCAGCGGCCTGTGCCTCGACGTCTACAACCTGAGCACCGACGACGGCGCAGCGGTCATCCAGTGGACCTGTAACGGGGGCCCCAACCAGCAGTGGCGGCTCACCGCCCTCGGCGCCGGTCAGGTGGCCTTGGTCAGTGTCAACAGCGACAAGTGCGTGGACGTGCCGGAGGTCAGCACGACCCCCGGCACCAAGCTGCAACAGTGGTCCTGCAACAACGGAACGAACCAGGCGTGGACCGTGTCGTAGTCTGCGGCGTTCGCTAGCTCGGCTGCCTCCCGAAGGAAACCCGGTACAACTCGCCCGGTATGTCACTAGCGACGTAGAGCTCGCCCCTGGCGTCCACTCCGAAGGTGCTCGGTCGGGCCGGCAACTGTCCGATTGCCCGGCTCTCGTAGCCACCGCCCCGGACTGGCCGGATCGCAAACGCGGTAGCCGAGCAGTAGTCGGTCGCCAGGTACGTCCCGGCGGCCATCCGCGCGAACTGCCGGCCGCGATAGACGTGCCCACCGATCACCGCACAACCGTCGACCCGGGTCCCGTAGTGGAACACCGGGTCGACGTACTGCGCATCCGGCTGGCAGCGTTCGGGGAGAACCACCGCCGGCCCTTCCTTGCAGGACCAGCCGAAGTTGACACCACCAACACCGGCCTGCAGGTGGTTGACCTCCTCGTGGGCGTTCTGCCCGACATCAGCGATCCAGAGCGAGCCGTTACGCGGATCGACCGAGAACTTCCAGGCATTGCGCAGCCCGTACGCCCAGATCTCCGGGCGGGCACCGGGGTGCCCGACGAACGGGTTGTCCTGCGGTACGCAGTAGGCACGCTCACCGCAGGAACGTCGTACGTCCAGCCGGAGAATCTTGCCGAGCAGCGTACTCAGGTCCTGGCCGGTGTTCATTGGGTCGTTGCCACCGCCACCGTCACCCAGGCTCCAGTAGAGATGCCCGTCCCGGCCGAACGCCAGATCTCCACCGTTGTGGTTGCTGAACTCGGCGTGTGGCTGGGTCAGCAGGACCTGCTCGCCGGCCGCCGGGTCAGTGCCGGCGAGCACGAACCGCGACAGGGTCAACGCCCCGTCGGGCACGCTGGTGTAGGCAACGTAGACGGCCCGGGTGTGGGCAAATCTCGGCGCGGTGGCGATCCCGAGCAGCCCCCGCTCGTTGCCGACGGTGGAGACCCGGTCGGTGAGGTCCAGCAACGGCTCGGCCGCGAGACCGGTGTCGGGGTGGTAGACGCGTACCCGGCCGGGTTTTTCCGCGACGAAGAGCCGGCGGCTGCGGTCGTCGGGCGCGGAGATCGCGGTCGGTCGCTCCAGGCCGGTCGCGACCAGGGTGGTATCGACGGTCAACTGGTCGAGCGGTACCCGGGGACGCCAGTCCGGGTTGACCGAGCCGGTGCCACCGTCGGTGCCACCGTCGGTGTCGGTGGTGACGATGGCCGGGGCCGCCAGGGCAGCAGCGGCAGTGGTCGGCATCGTCAGGGCGGCCGGGTTCGGCGCCGCTGTGGCGGCGGTAGTCAGTGCGGTCGGAGCAAGTAGCGCGGCGGTCGCGGCGGCGCCCAGCCGCCGGAACAGTTGATGACGCGGCATATCGACTCCCATCAGTTGATGGCAATCTATGGCAAAGTGCCGCGCTTCACCAAGCATCAATCCCATATCGTGAGCAGGCGATCACAGAAACAGTATCAGCCTCACTGGGTCCGCAGAGTGCGCAGCTGTTCGGTATGCGCGGGCAGGTGCACCCGCCCGTGGATGTCCAGCGTGCGTCCCCACGGCAGTGGCTCGTCCACCCGCAGATCAAAGCCCTCTCGGATGTGCGTCCAGACCGGCGTCTCGGCCTTGTCGCCCAGCGACTCGGTCAACGCGCACAACTTCGCACTGCTGTCCCGCAGTACGGCAGCCAACTCGGTCAGCCCGCCGTACCGGGCGATCAGCTCATCGAGTTGGGGTCGGTGGATCGCCTCGATGTCGTAGTAGGCCCACGGCGAGCCGGCGAGCACCGCCTCGGTCGTCTCGGTGAGCAATTCGTCGTTGATTGCGAGATGGGCGAGGACCTGCTCGGCGGTCAGCTCGCCGGCTGGCGGCACCCCGAATCCGCCCGCCTCGACCTCGGCCAGCAGTACGTCGTAGGCCCGGCGCAGCTCCGCCGTCTCCATGCTCCGAGTCTAGGTTCGGCGGTGGTTAGGAAGGGCCCCTTCCTATACAGAAAGCGATAAGAAGGGGCCCTTCCTTGCATCAGGAGGCGCAGTGGGCACAGGCGCCACGGCGGCGCAGGTAGTAGGCGAGCGTGGCCGCACCCAACGAGACCCCCCACAGCGGCCAGAGCAGCATCGGGACGGTGGTGAAGCCGAACCCACCAGAACTCCACAGCTCGGGCGAGCTGTACAGGGTCAGCCCGGCGGCGGTGATTGTGATCGCGACCAGCGTGGCCGGCACGACCGCCAGCATGATCGGCACCCGACGGCCGGCCAGCCCGATCATCCAGTGCGGGAACCGCTCCCCCCAGCGTTGCATCAGACCCAGTGTCAGGATCGCGCCGACCACGGCGAACGCGGCCAGTCCGGCACCGGCCCAGACCAATCCGACGTCCCACATCTCCTGGAGGAACTCCGCGCTGATACCCAGTGGGATGTTGGCCAGCCAGGCGAACCGAACGACCGCGTAGAGCAGCGGAATGATCGCGGCGGTATACCCGGCCCACCTGCCCCAGCGGGCCGCCGACTCGGCCGAGGTCCAGGTCGGGCTATCGGCACCGCGACCGCAGGACAGGCACGCGCCAACGGTATGGAACAGCCAGGTGACGGCGGTACGGGCCAGCAGCACCCCGCCGAGCAGGGCGAACACCTTGTTACCCAGCGACCAGGTGAAGACGTTGGCGTAGTCGACCGGTGGCCAGCCGAACGGCGCACCAATGATCAGCATCGGCGCGTACCCGGTGGTGGCGAGGACCTGCACGTCCGGCACCACCACCAGCAGAATGGCGGCGACCGTCCAGCAGTAGGTCAGCAACAACGCCCGCGCGGCACCCCCCAGGCGGACCGCCTGCGGACCGGCCATGGCCAGCGCCGCCACCGCGACAGTGAGCAACAGTACGGCGAGCACTGGTGCGCCGACGGCGGCGGGAACGAAGCGCAGCAGACTCGGCTCACCGGCCGGGTCGGCGGTGCCGTACGGGTACCCACTGCCGCTGATCGTCCAGACCAGGGCGAGTACGCCGTACAGGCCGGCCCAACCGGCGGCGAGGTAGCCGACCCGGTCGGTCCACCATCGTCGCCGGGGCGGAGCCTGGGACAACTGGTGGGGCAGGGTGGTGGGGTTCGACATCTCGGGTTCCCCTCGTCGATGGTGGCAGTTCGTCCACTGCCACCATCGCGAGCGGAGCCGCGAGCCGACTCCCGTACCAGGGTGAACCGGCTCCCCCGACAGAGGGATGGCGGGAGGGATGAGAGGGGGAAGCGGCGGCGGGTGCGCCTCTCAGCTGACGGCCGGGGTGACGAAGCCGGATTCGTAGGCCGCGATCACCGCCTGGGTGCGGTCCCGTGCCCCGAGCTTCGCCAGCAGGTTGCCGACGTGGGTCTTCACTGTCTCCACCCCCAGCACCAACTCGGCCGCGATCTCCGAGTTGGACAGTCCGGCGGCCATCAGGCGAAGCACCTCCGCCTCCCGTTCGGTCAGCCGCGCCCGGCGTAACCCGTCGCCGCCGCCGGAGGGGCCGTACGCGGTGGCGAGTCGGCGGATCGCCGCAGGGAAGAGCAGCGAGTCGCTGCGGGCCACCACCCGGACCGCCTCGACCACCTCGGTCGGGCGGGCCCGTTTGAGCAGGAACCCGCTGGCTCCGGCGCGGAGCGCGTCGTAGACGTACTCGTCGTTTTCGAAGGTGGTGACGACCAGTACCCGGGGTGGCTCGGCGACGGTGGCCATCAGGTGCCGGGTGGCCTGGATACCGTCGATGGCCGGCATCCGGACGTCCATCAGCACCACGTCGGGACGGAACCTGGCGACCAGGGGCGGCACTTCGGCCCCGTCGGCGGCCTCCGCGACCACGGTCAGGTCGGGCTGGGCGTCGATGATGGCGCGCAGCCCGATCCGGACCAGCTCGTCATCGTCGACGATCAGCACGGTGGTGGTCACGGCAGCTCCTCTGGGTCGTCGTCTGGTCGTACCGCCGGCAGGTACGCGAAGACCCGCCAGCGCCCGTCGTCGGGGCCGGTGTCGAGCCGGCCGCCGAGCAGCAGGACCCGCTCGCGCATGCCGGTCAGGCCCTGGCCCTGCCGCCGGGGACCGGGCACCGTAGGCGGCTCGGGCACGGTGTTGACCAGGTCGATCTCCACCCCGGTGGCCCGTACGCCGATCCGCAGGGTCACCGACTGTCGGTCGCCGTGTCGGGCGGCGTTGGTCAGCCCCTCCTGCACGATCCGGTAGCCCTCGCGGGAGACCGCCCTCGGCAGGGTGTCGACGGCACCGGTCACCTCGACGGTGACCGGCAGCCCGGCGGCCTGACCGGCGGCGACCAGCTCGTCGAGATCTGCCAACGTACGCTGCGGGGCCCGGGTGACCGCGTCCCGTCCCGGCTCCTCGTTGTCATGTTCCGGCGTCTCGTCGCCCTGGCGCCACACCCCGTTGTCCCGGCCCGACGCCTCGTTGTCGCGTTCGCGGAGCAGCCCGAGCACATGGTCCAAATCCGCCGTGGCGCGCCGGCTGGTCTCCTCGATGGCCTGTAGTGCCCGGCGGGCGAACTCCGGATCCTTGTCGAACAGTTCCCGGGCCACCCCGGCCTGGAGCGTCGCCACGGTGAGGGCATGCCCGACCGAGTCGTGCAGCTCCCGGGCCAGCCGGTTCCGTTCGGCAAGCTGCGCGGCCCGCGCTTCGAGTACGGCGATCCGCTCGGTCTGCGACGGACCGAGCAGGGCCGGTGCCAGCACTGCGGCCAGTGCGCCGAGTCCGGCGACCAGGTAGCCCAACCCGACCAGCAGTACGACGCCGAGCAGGGTGAGCCAGCCAATGTCGTGTTCGTCGAGCGGGCCGAGGCGCAGCCCGTCGATCGCCGAGGGGGCGATCCCGAACTGCTTCGCCACGAAGACCAATGCCATCGGCACAGCGATCAGCACCCCGAGGCTGACCACCCCACCGGTGACCAGGTGTACGACGAACCAGAGCGCGGAGCGCAGCCGGGTCTCCCGATCGATGCCATGGCCAGCCGCCGGTACGGGCAGGTCGACACCGAGTAGGGACCGCACCGCCGCGATCTCCAGTGCTCGGGTGCCGCCCAGGAAGGGTGGCACTCCGACGATCACGACCGACACCGCCGCCATCAGCGTCAGCGCCGGCCGGGGCACGTACGGTTCGCCGAACATGTTGACGAAGGCGGCGACCAGCAGCACGTACGGCAGCAGGATCACCCCGCCGAGCAGCAGAAAGACGCCCCGACGGTAGGTGTCCGCCCGGACCAGCAGGCTCAGGACCGATCGGAGGGTCATCCGCCCATGATGCCGTCCGCCGCTCGCCGGACCACCAGGCGGTCAGAGCTAACCGGGTAGTCAGAGCCAACCGCGTTCCCGGGCCTGCCACCCCAGTTGTATCCGGGACCGGGACCCGGTGCGCTCCATCAACCCCTGCACCCGCCGTACGACGGTCCGCCGGCTCATGCCGAGCCGACTACCGGCCGCCTCGTCGGTGAGGCCGGCGACCAGCAGCGACAGCAGATGCTGATCCTCAGCGGAGATCGCCTCGGTACCGGCCAGTCCGGCAGCGCCGGTCACCGACAGCGGGGTGCCCTGCGCCCACACCGTCTCGAAGAGCGCGACCAGGGCGTCCAGCAGTCCACAGGGGTGGACCAGCAGGGCGGTGTCGTGCGCCGACGAGGTCCAGGCCAGCGGCAACAGGGCCAACTCCCGGTCGGCGACGGCCAGTTTGGTCGGTAGCGCGTCGACGATTCGGGCCTGCTCGCCGGAGCGGATGTGGGTGGCCACGCTGGCCGCGAACTCCACGTCGGCCAGGGCGGTGACGTCGTACACGGCCCGATAGGTGACACCGGCCGCCTCCCGGTCCAACTGGGTCGGATTGACCTCCTTGGGGATCGCGTAAGGCGGCGCGACCAGCACCCGCATCTCCTGACGGGCGGTCCGTTGCAGCCGGTCGAAGGCCCGCCCCACGGCGGCCCGACCGGACACGATCTCGATCAGCTCCTCCGTCCGCCGGTCCGCTGACCGGTTGCTGACCTCGGCCGCCAGCCGGTGCGCCGCCTCCCGGGTCCGATCCAGTTCGGCGTACCGCCGCTGGACGAACTGTTCGACGGCCAGGTCGGGCGGTACCGGCACGATCCGCTCCTGCGGTGGCGGCGTACGGTGCAGGAATCCCTCGCGTTCCAGGGTGGCGACGGCCCGCCGTACCTGCGCCACCGTGAGCCCGACCCGCTCGGCGAGCTGCGCCACCGGGGCGGGCCCCTGGCGAACCAGCGCGAGATAGATTGCCTCTTCCGCCGTGCTGAGGCCCACCGTCCTCAACACGGCTGCCCGCTTCGGAACCGAACCGCTGATGGCGGTTGGCCGCATGGCGCAAGTGCGTCATGGCGCAGCTGCGCTTGTCCGAGATCCTTTACCCCCGTGGTCACGAAATGTGACGCTGCTCGGTACCCGACCAGCACGTCAAGGGGTAATTCGTGTCCAATAAGTTGCGCAGCGTAATAGCTGTCGCGGTATCTGTCACCGCCGCGATCTCCGCCACCGGCGTGCCGGCAAACGCCCAGCCCGCAGCCGGTGGCGCAACAGTGCCATCGACATCGGCCGGGTCGGCTGCGGCCGTACACACGGTCACACTGATCACCGGCGACGTGGTCAAGCTCACCACCTTCCCGGACGGCCGGCAGGTCGCCGAAGTCGACCACGACAGTGCGGTCCGCAGTCGTGGCTTCCATCTGTCCGAACGGGACGGCGACGTCTACGTCACCCCGGACGAGGCGCTGCCCTATGTGACCGCCGGGCGGCTCGACCCGGCCCTGTTCAACATCACCGACCTGGTGGCCGACGGCTACCACGACGCGGCCCGCTCGACGTTGCCGCTGCTCATCACCGGCACGCCAGGAGCGTCAGGAGCGCCAGAAGCGTCAGGGGCACCGGGAGCACGGGCCGCCACGCCAGCCGCCCCGGCCGGCACCACCCGCACGCGGGAGTTGGGCAGCATCGGCGGTGTCGCGGTAACCGGGGAGAAGTCCCGGACCCGGGACCTGTGGGCGGCGATCGCCCCCGACCGACCGGCCCCGGCCGCCAGCGCGCAGACGTTCGCCGCCGGCGTCGGCCGGATCTGGCTGGACCGCCAGGTGCGGGCCGACCTGACCAGCAGCGTCGGGCAGATCGGCGCGCCCACCGCGTGGAAGTCCGGCTACGACGGCAAGGGCGTCAAGGTCGCTGTCCTGGACACCGGCTACGACCCGGCCCACCCCGACCTGGCCGGTCGGGTGACCACGGCGGCGAACTTCACCACCGACCCCGACGCCACCGACGGCTCCGGTCACGGTACGCACGTCGCCGCCACCATCGCCGGCAGCGGAAAGGCCGGACGCCTCGGCGGTAAGGGCGTGGCCCCCGGCGCGGACCTGCTGGTCGGCAAGGTTCTCGGCGGCAGCGGCTCAGGCGACCTGTCCTGGGTGATCGCCGGCATGGAGTGGGCGGTCGAGCAGGGTGCCCGGGTGGTCAACGTCAGCCTCGGCGCGGAAGCGTTCGAGGGGCCCGACCCGCTCACCGAGGCAGTCGACGCGCTGACCGCCCGTACCGGTGCGTTGTTCGTGGTCAGCGCCGGTAACACCGGCCCCGGTCTGCAAACGGTCGGCACTCCCGGCACGGCGGACAGTGCGCTGACCGTTGGTGCCGTCTCCGACCAGGACCGGACCGCCGACTTCTCCAGCCGAGGCCCGCGCCTCGGCGACGGCGCGATCAAGCCGGAGATCACCGCCCCCGGGGTCGGCATCATCGCCGCCCGTGCCGCCGGCACCGCCCTCGGTGAGATCGCCGACAACTCGTACACGGCGATGTCCGGCACCTCCATGGCAGCCCCGCACGTAGCCGGCGCGGCGGCGCTGCTCGCCCAGCGGCACCCGGACTGGCGGGCTGACCAACTCAAGGCCGCCCTGGTCAGCAGCGCAAAACCGGCCGCAACGCCGGTGTGGGAACAGGGTGCCGGCCGGGTGGACGTCCCGGCCGCGCTCGGCCAGGAGATCAGTGTGGACGTCGCGTCCGTGTCGTTGGGGAAGATCCCGGCCGGCTCGCCCGCCCACACCGCCAAGGTCACCTATCGCAACCCGGGTCGCCGCCCGGTCACCGTCGAGCTGGCCGCGCAGGCCAGCGAGGTGGGGGCCACCGCCCGCCGGGCCGCGCTGACCGTCAGCCCGGCCCGGCTCACCATCCCCGCCGGGGGCAAGGCCACCGCCACCGTACGGCTGGACACCGCCGCCACCACCCCCAACCTGTACGCCGGGCTGCTGACCGCCCGCAGCGGCGGCCGGCAACTGCGTACCCCGATCGGTTTTCACCTGACGCCCCCGATCCACACCCTGACCGTCGAGGGGGTGGACCGGGACGGTCGGGCACCACAGGGCTTCAGCAGCCGGGCCGAGCTGTGGAACCTGGACAGCGGCGAGACCTACTACGCGCACCTGCGTAACGGCATGCCGGGTACCGTCGAGGTGCCCGCCGGGCGGTACACGGTGATGACCTACCTGCTCAGCACCGACGCGGTCGATGACTCGAAGGACGTCACGGTGCTCGGTGACCCGGAGCTGACCGTCACCGGCGACCGGACCCTGCGCTACGACGCGCGTACCGCCAAGGAACTGGTCATCGACACCCCGGACCCGACCACGATGACCAAACTGGGGCTGAGCTGGCAGCGCACCGCCGGTAACCGATCGCAGATCAGCGGTATGTCGTACAACCCGCACCAGGTGCGCCGGGCGTACGTCGCCGCGACCCGACCGGTGTCGGTGGGCACCTTCCAGTTCTTCACCCGTTGGGATCTGGCCGCGCCACCGCTGACCGGTGCGGTCACCGGCTCCGGCGACACCATGCTGCGGGATGCGCTCCTGCTTGAGGACGCACCCGCCCTGGACGGCCGACACCAGCTGCGGCTGGTGGACGGCGGCAACGGCACCCCCGAGGAGTTGACAAAGGCCGGTGCCCGGGACGCGGCGGTGCTGCTCCGGGCAGTCAACGGAGAGCCGGTGGAGGAACAACTCCGGGCCGCTGGCGCGGCCGGTGCCCGGGTGGCGCTCCTCGCCCCGGACACCCCGGACCGCCTCTTCGCCTCCGGGTTCGGCGCGTCGGCCCCGGCGTACGCCATCAGCCACGACGACGGTCGACAGCTCCGGGACCGGCTGGGCAAGGAACCGACGACGATCACGCTGACCGGGGTGGCCCACTCCCCCTACCAGTACGACCTGCTGCTCACCGACCCGAAGCAGGTGCCCGCCGATCCGCACTACACGGCAAAGGATCTGCGGCTGGCCACGGTGGAGACCGAGTTCCACGAGCACGCGCCGGGGATGCGGATTCAGGAGTCGCGGGCCGGCTACCCGACCGGGGTGAGCACGGCGTTCTCGTTCAGCCGGGTGGTCACCGAGGCACGACGGCGTACCGACTGGGTCAACACCCAGGACGTCACCTGGCAGAGCACGGCGGTCATCAACTCGATCGGCCCCGGCCAGCGGGCGGGTGCCATGTTCGGCCCACTGCGCGCGTTCCAGCCCGGTGACCGGGTACGCGAGGTGTGGTTCCCGGCACTGACCCGGCCAGCTATGCCGCAGACCCTGGCCAACTACGCGTACGGCGTACCGGCGAACCGGGCGCACGACGTGATCCGGGTGGCCGTGCCGCAGTACGCCAACGGTGACGGCAGCCAGTACGGCTGGATCGACGGCCGATCCGACCGGAGCCGGTTGACGCTGCGCCGGGGCCGCACAATCGTCGGCGACAGCACCGCCTCGTCGGCGCACTTCGTGGTGCCGGGCGGGTCCGCCGAATATCGACTGACCCTGGATGTGCAGCGGGACCGGTTCGACGGCCCGGCCTGGTGGACCACCTCCACCGCCACCTCGACGACGTGGACGTTCCGCTCGAAGCGGCCCAAGGGCGAGCAGCCGGCTGTGCTGCCGCTGCTCCAGGTCGGCTACGACATCGACACCGACCTGACCAACGTGGTCCGCGCCGACCGGCCGTATTCGCTGGTGCTGAGCCCCGGTTACCAGCCGGGTGCCACCGGCCGGGGACGGTTCCAGGCCACGGTCGCCGTGTCGTACGACGACGGGGTGACCTGGCGGCGAGCGGCGACCCGGGGCGGCGACACGGTCACCGCAACCATGCCGGCGGCACCGGCCGGGGCACAGTTCGCCACCATTCGCGTCACCGCCGTCGACCGGGACGGTAACCGGATCGAGCAGACGGTCACCCGGGCCTGGAAGGTGACCGTCCGCTGATCGACATACCAGCGGTCGACATACCAGCGGTCCCGCCCGGTCAGTTTCATTCGGGGGTCGGGCGGGGCCGCTACCCTACCTGTCCCGGGTCGAGCGGGACCGCTGCCGTACCGCCTCGTAGAGCACGACGGTGGCGGCGGTCGCGGCGTTCAGGGAACTGGCCGCACCGGTGATCGGGATCCGGACCATCCGGTGGCAGGACTGCCGCCAGGCAGAGCTGAGCCCATGGGTCTCGTTGCCGATCAACACGATGCGCGGGCCGGTGAGATCCTGGTCGGCGACCTCCACCTCACCGTGCTCGTCCGTACCGATGATCTCGATGGACGGGTGCCGGTCGGCGAGCGAGTCGACCCAGTCCAGCACCTCCCGATGACCGGGCACCCGCACGACCGGTACGGCGAAGAGCGAACCGGTGCTCGCCCGTACCGCCTTCGGGTCGTACGGGTCGGCGGCGTGGCCGGTGATGATCACGCCGGAGGCACCGAACGCGTCGGCCGACCGGATGAGCGTGCCGATGTTGCCGGGGGTGGTCGGCCGGTCGAAAACAACCACCAGCAGATCGCCGCTGGTTGGTCCGCCGCTGGTCGGTCGGCTGGCTATCCGGTCCAGCTGGTCCGGTGGCTGTGCGACGACCGCCACCAGTTCCGGCCGTTCCTCGTCCTTGCCGCCGAGTTCAGCCAACAGTTCCGGGTCCATCGCCACCCGGGTCGCGCCGACCCGGTCGAGCAGGTCCCGCCCCCACCGGGACAGTTGTCGACCGTCCGGATAGAGCAGGGTGCGTACGTGCCAGCCGTGCTCGACGGCCAGGGTGATGGGCCGTACGCCCTGCACCAGAAACTCCCCGGCCCGCTGCCGCTTGGTGCGGTTGGTCAGTAACGCCTGCCACTGCTGGAAACTCGCATTCCGGGTACTGACCCGCAGTGTCCTCGACACGTCGCCGCGGCGCTCCTCTCGTACCGTCGCCCGTGGCCGGCCGGCGCAGCGGATCGGAGCCGACACCGGTCGGATACCGACCACAGGGTCAGTCAACCATCCCGCGACGATCAGGTGTGATGGTCCCGGTGCGTCGAGGGATCGTTGCTGGCGACGATCCGCCGAAGTTCCTCAATGGTCACGTCCGGCGTGAGGATCGCCGCCCGCCAGCGGCGAATCACCATGGTCATCTCATATACGGCGACCCGCAGCTCGCTGATCTCGTTGTTGGCCGCTATTACCTGTTGGCGAGCCCGTGCGGTCTCGGCTTCGAGGTCGGCCACCCGGGCGCGGAGCGGGTCGATCAGGGTCAGGGCGGTGTCGGTCAGTACGTCTGCGGTGTCGGCCTTGAACCTGCGCCGTTGGCTGAGCACCGTAGCCATCGCCGCGATTCCCCCGGTGCCCCCGAGCACCGCGACGGTGGTCATCAGCGTCTGCACCCAGATGGGGCCGGAAGGGGCCGGTTCTAACCCGATCATGGGTCGTCTCCCTCCACGAGCAACTCCACGTCGGCAAGCAGGTTCTGCTCACTCGCGTGCAGTAGTTTTCGCAGGTCACGCAGAATCTGCAACGATCGCCACAGGGACGCGACGGCGACCGCGCCAATGAAGGCACCGGCGATCAGCGCCAACCGGCCGCTAACGATGAGTACGGCGATGGAGTACATGGCCGTGGTGGTGCCGAGCAGGACCATCGCGCCGAGTTCGATCCCGATCCCGGTGACCAGATGGCCGGGCCAGCTGATCCCGAGCAGGCCGCCCACCCCGACCAGCACCAGGCCCACCTCCCAGATCACCTCGACTACGGGTGGCATGGCAACGTCGATCGACGGGGGTTGGAAGCCGGCAACGATCAGCAGGACGCCGCAGACGAGCGCGGCGACAAACAACATGGCCTCGAACGGGTGCCGACCGGAGACGATCTGGATGGGCCGCATCAGTGCGCCCGCAGATCACGGGTCGAGTGCTGGCTCATAGCGTCGTCCTCTCCAGCCAGCGCCGCTACGGCGGTGTTCCGGAGCTGGTCTCAAGCACTCATCTGGTGGGGGCATCCTGCTGGTCCCGGGGACCGTTGTCGTCACCTGGTCGGGACAGCGACCATTGGCGGGATCGAGGGCCGCAACTATCCTCACTCACAGTGATAGCACCTGAACAGACGTCCGTCTACGGTCCGGATGTGCCACAAATTTCCTGGTCAACGCCTTGATCGCGTTAACGGTGCCCGGACAGGTGAGGTTTCCGGAAGGGCCCGGCTAGGTCTGATCATCGGCCGCTCCCCACCGGCTCATGTGTCGGGCTACGACCTTCCGCACCTGACGGCGCAGGTCCGGGTAGCTCTTGTCACCCA
This sequence comes from Micromonospora sp. NPDC003197, assembly GCF_053590565.1. Lineage (NCBI taxonomy): Bacteria > Bacillati > Actinomycetota > Actinomycetes > Micromonosporales > Micromonosporaceae > Micromonospora > Micromonospora sp. NPDC003197. Next base: position 45,003 of record NZ_JBSFTE010000007.1, read on the forward strand.
TCCCCTCCGCTTGGAAGACCGCATCGGTGAAGCTGTCCACATCGCCCGGAGGTGACTCACAAAGCCGATGGATTTCGTCCGGCGGCAAACAAAAACCCAGCTTGACGCATAGTTCCCGGAGCAGTGGTTGAACTTCGGCACTTCGATCGTCACGGGCATTCATGACGGGCAGTGTCGCAGAGGCCGACTCGATACCCACTAACCCTGGCCGGCGTTGCCAGGCAACCCGACATAGCGCTGTTGAATCGCCTCGGCCAACTCGTCGGAGAACGCCTCGAACGGCGACGCCGTCAGGGTCCGCTTCGCCCCTCGGCCGGCATGCTTCCAGGTGCCGACGACCTGACCGTCGTCGATCACGGTCGGACGGAACATCCCATTGCCGCCCGGGACGATCTGGGACGCGTACTCGGGCCGCAGCATCGCGCTGCGGTCCAGGTAGCCGAGGATGAACTCGTCGAAGCCGGGCAGCAGGAAGACGCCACTCGCCTCGGATCGGGCGGCGGCGAGCCGGTCCCGCGTACCCGGGTCCAGGAAATAATCGACTCCGTCGACGCTGAGGCGGTCGAGGTGCGGCGCGGCGAGCGCGAGACCGGTCCGGACGTCGACCGCCACGAGATTCGCCCACCTCGCGAAGTCCTTGGCGGTGGCCGGGCCGTGGCTCTGGAAGTAGCGCCGGGCTAGTTCACCCAGCGCCTCGTCCCGCTCCGGGTGGCGTGGTTGAGGAATCCACTCGTCGACGAGCACGATCATCTGCTCGCCATCGGCTATCGGCCCGAAGCAGAGGGTGCCGGTCTGCGCCAAGTGCCACAGCATGTGGTAGCCCCGCTGGCCGTCGGTGACCAGTCCCCCCGCCCGCCATACGGCGAGCAGGTCGTCCCGTCGTAGCTGCCGACCGCCGGTCAACGCGTCGCCGGCCAACTCGCGGGCCCGTTCGAAGACGGCGGTGTCGAGGTCGAGTTGGGCACGGCGGGCCGCTGCCCCGGCTATCACCCGTGGCGTCAACAACTCCAGCAGCCAGGGCAGGTCCTCGGCCGGTACGACGTGCAGGGTGCCGCGCATCGGCCACGACTTGACGATCTCGCCAGCGGTGAAGGCGGCCTCGACGGCTGCCCGGCTGTTGGCAACGGTACGCAGGGCGATCGAGGTGAGCACGCCCGGGAAATCCTGCGCCTGAAGGGCGGTCATCCAGCGGACCACCTCGCTCACGCTGGCCAGGCCAGGGCCGGCGATCCGCTGCGCCACCAGTCTGAGCAGAGCGACCTCGTTGGACATTCGACCCTCTCCCCGTGGTGATCCGTACCGCGCAGCCTATGCCGGGGGTATGAGAAGAACGGACGCGAATTACGTCGCGGCGCGGCGCTCGTGGTGCTGACCATCGGCGCACGGCCCGCCCCAGAGGTTTGCCGACCTAGCGGAAGGGAAGGGACAAAGCTGGCGGAAGGACAGTGGGAGTCAGCGGGAGTCAGCGGGAAGGGACGGCATGCAGATCGGTTACAAGCTCGCGGCGGAGGCGTTCGGACCTGCGGAACTCATCCGCCAGGCGGTACGGGCCGAGCAGGCCGGCTTCGACTTCGTAGAGATGAGTGACCACTACCATCCGTGGCTCGACGTACAGGGGCATTCGCCGTTCGCCTGGACGGCGCTCGGGGCGATCGCGGCGCGTACCGATCGAATCGGGCTCGCGACCGGGGTGACCTGCCCGACGGTGCGCTACCACCCGGCGATCATCGCCCAGGCCTCCGCGACCCTGGCGATCGTCTCCAACGACCGGTTCGTCCTCGGTGTCGGCTCCGGGGAACGACTCAACGAACACGTCGTCGGACAGGGTTTCCCGAACGCTTCCGGCCGGCACGAACTACTCCGCGAAGCCCTGGAAATCATCCGGCTGCTCTGGTCCGGCGGCTACCAGTCGTACGAGGGCAAGCACCTGCGCCTGGAGGACGCCCGGGTGTTCGACCTGCCCGACCGGCTGCCGTTGATCGCGGTGGCCGCCAGCGGACCGGCCTCGGTCAAACTGGCCGCCGAACTCGGCGACGGGCTCTTCGCCACCGAGCCCAAACCCGACCTGGTCGACGACTATCGTGCGGCGGGCGGCACCGGCCCCCGGTATGCCGAGGTCGCGGTGGCCTGGGCCCCCGACGAGCAACAGGCGGTACGGGCAGCCTGGGAGACCAGCCGTTGGTCGGTGACCGGGTGGAAGGTGATGAGTGAGCTGCCCAACCCGGTCAACTTCGACGCCGCTTCCCGGACCGTCACCGACGACGACATCCGGCAGCAGTTCGCGGTAGGACCCGACGTCGAGCGGCACGTGCAGGCGGTAAAGAAGTACGCCGACGCCGGCTTCGACCATCTCGTACTGCAAAACGCCGGCCCCGACCCGGACGGGTTCATCGACTTCTTCGAGCGCGAACTCGTCGACCGACTGCGGTCCCTCGCGTAACTGGCCCGGCAACCGAGGGCGTCGGTTGAGGTCCCGAACCTCGCGTACGCCTTCGACGAGCCGCTGCCGACCGGGTGAGCGTCTCGATTCTGGGCCACACACCATCGGGGCGGTACGCGAGACGGCGGCTGGCCTCGCCTCCCAGATAGTGCCGTGGACCTGACACCCACAGACATCCCCTATTGGGACACCTGCTGGGCCACACGCAAAGTTCCTACCGAAGGACGGCCCTGGGGCGTGTCCTGCGGATCAGCCACTGAAGGAATGAAGCGAGCACCGGCGGTTGTTTGGGACGAGGGGTACAGCGAAGCCCGTATCCGCTGGGTTAGATAGACACAGCAACCAACCAAAGCAGGGGAGACACCAACGCACCAGCCACCAGGCCGATGCCAAATGGGGCGAGACGTGATCGTCGCGAGGCCAGGATGAGCCCGATGACCACGGTGACGAAGCCAGAAAGCGCGCTGACATAGACAAAATACGTGGACCACAACTTTAAATCGTCGCCAGACTGTGGGAACATTCCAACGAGCATGATAAACAGTGCGTGAAAGCAACTGCTGACGAAAATTCCCATCAGCAGGGGACTCCAAAGGTGACGCCTATCGGGCCGGACGGAGCGAGAGCTTCTCACGTAGACTCTTTTCGTACAGTAGATGGGCGTCGACCCAGGCGGCTGACTGAGCGAGGGCATCAACTCGCCGTTCCACTTCCGGATCACTTGACTCACCTGTTGAGCCGCCATGCCAACTATCAGACCAACAACAACTATGTGACCTGCTGGATCGGGATATCTGATGGCCGTGGGCTGCGGCTCGCCCGCACTAATGCTTTGAAATACTGATCGCGCCCGACTGGCGGGCTGAGCCTCAGCGGCGTCGACTTCCGGGAGCAACATGGCAAGTAGGGCAATCAGCACTGAAAGGGCCACTCATGGGATCAATTTTGTCAACAAGATGAGCGGCTTACATGTATTCCGCCGCAACCTCCTCGACTTCCTCGATAAAGGCTTCTAGCTCAGCTTCTGTGAGACCCTCATCTTGGAGTAACGTTCCCAGGACGACAATCTGAGCGGGCAGTGCCACATCCGGGCCGATATTGTCCATAAGATCTGTTTCACCTAGCGCAGCTCGAATCAACCCCTCCGTTTCCAAAGCCGGGAGTTCACCCCCCTCCTCATAACGAGATCTCGTCTCGGCAACGAATCGACTTATCTCTCGCAGATCTGACTGACCTTGGAAACGTCGATGAACAGCCAAAGCAAAAGCGGCACCAATCATCTGGATCGCCCCATCCCATTCAAGCGCACGAAGCTCACCCAGTAGGCGATCGATGGTTCCCCAGTCACGCCGAGCCATGGCCCGGATCAGTTCACTTAGCTCTGCTTTTGCGCTCATACGTTCGCAACCTCGCCATTCCTTTACGAATTAATCTATCCGCCTGATTTATGGCGGCACCAACTATCAGGCCAACTATTACCAACTGACCGCCTGCCTCGGACACCTCAATCTTGGATCTTGGTTGAGTTGGCACGAAAGCAGGAATTGTCGAAGAGGTAACCGGCTGTGGCCCCGGGGAGCCACCTGGATTACGCAGGATCTTTACACCTTTTTCTCCCACTCCAGTAAGGACCTTCGCGGCATCTTTCAAATTCTCGGCGTTGCGCATCGACTTCCGAAGGAAAGCACCCGCGCCTCTACGAGCACTGAAGCGTTCACCAACCTCCTCGACCAACTGCTCACCCGAGGGCATCGGAGCGTCGAGGGATTCTTGGCCAGGTGCCGAGCCGGGCGCGATTTTGTTGCTGTATGCGGCGAGCAGGCTCCGTGCACCTTCGAGAAGACGGGCGTACTTCGCAGTCTTATCGCTCGCCGTATGAATTTCATCAATCGCCCGCTTGATCAGGGGGTCATTGGTCCCCTGCGCAACTTCCGCGTAACGGCTATGGGCCTGGTCCGTGTCCGCCTTGGCGCGCATCGCGGTCACCGCTGCATTGGCCAGACGTTCACGCACGTCACGGAGTTGGGCAACGATGTCACCCACGCTGGCGCTCATCCGAGTTTCGCCAAATAGGCAGTCGCATGGCCGACGGCCGCGTGATAGCGGCGCAAGGTGCGATCAACCTCAGTAGCAGCCTCAGCCAACACCATCAACGCTTCCTGCACTTCGTCGGCTTGACTGCCCTCAATGGTGTGACGAGCCAGCCTCTCCGCTAACTCGGCTCCACTGACAGCCCGCTTGAAGGTGACCTCGCCGTCCGCAACGGCATCATTGCCCGCGCGAAGAGTGGCTTTGACCTCACCGATGCTTATCTGGATCAGATCAGCTCAGGAGACCACTGTATTCACGGGCAGTTGCAGAGCTGCCCTGGATCAGGGTGGCAGCCTCGGCAACCTGTTGCTTGCCCTGCTCGGCGGGCTGGGCAAGTGCGGCTTGGACTTTCTCGATACTGGCCATGCGATCCTCCCTGCACGCCGCTGGGGAGCGGCCGGACACGGACAGGCGCATCAGCGAGGCTCTCCATCCCCGCGTGACCAGTCGCACACTATCGGAACCGATCGACCTTCAAGCACCTCCGCCGGGCACTGAGTTACATGCGGTGCCTGCCTCCACAATCCATGGACACTGACGGCTCGCTCCGGGGCATTCACCGCAAAGAGTAAATCGGCGCCACTGTTGGTAGCGCCGATTCCTGGGAAGGGAGCGAGGGTCAGGTACGCGGGGTCGTGCCGGCCTTGAGGGTGGCGACGAAGCCGGTCCAGGCGGCAGCGCCGAAGGCGAGCGCCGGGCCGCTGCGGTCCTTGGAGTCGCGTACGCCCACAGCGTCATCGGCGAACCGCACCTCGACGCAGTTGGCGTTGTCAGAGCTGCGAGAAGACTTGAACCAGTCCTGGCCGGGAGCAGTGTCGAGGGAGGTCACGTCATCTCCTTGGCGATCCGTTGGATCAGAGCGAGCGAGTCCTCTGAGCTTAACGCCAGCTCCCGCGTCTCGGCGAAAGTCACCACGTAGTCCGTCACCCGGACGGACTGGTCGATGATGTCGATGGAGGTCAGGATCTCCTCCCAGACCAGGTCGGGCAGCCGAGGCGATGGGAAGGACAGGACCTGGAACGGGCCGCCGAATGCGGGATGGGCTCCGGCGGTGAATGGCATGATCCTCACTTCGATCTGCTCCGGCCGCTCGATCATCAGCTCGGCAAGGTGATCGAGCTGGGCGCGCATCACGGCCGGACCGCCGACCTGCTGGAGTAGCGCGGCCTCACTCAGCACCGCGCTGATCCGGATCGGCCGGTCACTGGTGAGGCGGGCCTGTCGGGCCATCCGGGCGGCGACTCGCCGCTCGACTTCGGTGAGTCGGATGGTGGTGGTGCCGCCCCGGATCACGGCGCGGGCGTAGTCCTCGGTCTGGAGTAGCCCCGGCACCACCTCCGTGGTGTAGCAACGAATTGAAGTAGCACCGGCCTCGTAGCCGAGGAAGCGGATGAACTCGGCGGGGAAGAGTTGGGAGTATTCGTGCCACCAGCCGCGTTGGGTGGCACCTGCGCGTAGCGCCTCCAACTCGGCCGCGTCGTCGGGCTCCAGCTCGTAGATCTTGATGAGTTGTTCCAGCCGCTTGGCCGGGAGCTTGACCTTGCCGGTCTCCACGCCGGTCACGTACGCCTGGATGATGCCCGCCGCGCGACCGGCGGCGGTCGCGGTCAGACCAATCTCCTCGCGGCGCTGGCGCAGCCGTATTCCCAGCTCCCAGCCCTGTACGACGGGCGAGGTCAGCGCACCCGAGGACGACTCGTGCGAAGTGGACGGATCTGAGGCGCGTACTGCCACGACGACTCCTTCAACCAGCGACACATCGACAACTTACCGAATCTAAACACTGCACGTATTCGCCTGGCAACCCTTGATATCAAACTCGAACTTGTGCATGCTGTGACGGTCACTTCACGGACCGCAGTCCGATGAGGAGCCTAGGGCAGACGTATGTCCCGGCTGCTCGTCCCGACCCCGGTTCGTTGCTGAGCGCTGCCAATCCCGTCCCCCGGGATTCCCTCCTGGCAGCGTGGGCGGCCCGGCCCTACGGCCAGGTGCCGGGCCGCCCTTTCATCCCCTGTGAGCTGCGGAAAGGGCGGTCTGATCCGATGAGTGAGATTCGGAAGGTCGCGCCGGTCGAGTCGGCGCGGTACGTGGCACATCTGCCGTTCACGGCGGGCGACCTGAGTTCGGCGCTGATCTTCGCCCGGACCCTGGTGCGGTCGTTGGCGTTCCTGGACGAGCTGGACGGCGGCGAGGCCACCGTCACGTGCGAGGACAAGCAGGACGATCATCATCGGATCTTCTGCTCCCAGTTGGTCGCCAACGGGCGGCGCTGCGAACGGCGACCCGACCACGAGGGTGTCTGCCAACCTCGGGGAGGGCTGCGGGCGTGAGCCTGGGAATGTTCTCGCCCCCCGTGGTGGTCTGCGCGCAGTGCGAGGGGGAGGGTCGCGCGCTGACGGTCTGCCGCTGCGTACGCATGGGCAACCGGTTCCTCATCGACGCCAACGCGGAGCGGACCGTGGACGGGCGGGCCTATCAGGCGTGTGAGCTGTGCAAAGGCAGCGGCTACCTGACACATGACTGTGACGCGTGCCGAGCCACCGGGCGGCAGCGCGGGCAACTCGTACTCACCGTGGTCAACCTGGACACCGGCGTGGCGCGCTCGGCCAACGTCGTACCCGGTGGGGTGGAACCCCGACGCAACGTCGGCGGGCGGTGGGAGCTGGCGCTGACCCCCATCGTCGCCGCTCTCGCCGCCGAGGTGGGCGCGGTCGAATACCGCGACGCGTACGGCCTGGAACGCCGGCCCTGCGATCTCACCGTCCTGCTCCCCGCCGACTGGCGGCCCGACCTGCCGATTGCCGACCGGCACCGACTGGAAGGCACGGCGATCGCCCGACACGCGTGGCAGCCGTGGCGGCTCTACTGCGGTCGGTCCACGCCGAGCCCCGCCCGCGACCTGCCCGCCGAGCTGAGTCGACTCTGTCACCTGGCCGACCTGCTCTCCCTAGACCTGGTGGTGGAGGCCCGACGGGCTCGTGGGCAGGATGTGATCTGGGAGATCCGTTACGAGCTGCCCGGCGGGGCAGTGCCGGTCAAGACCCGTCGTTGGGCCAATGACCTGTCGACGGCGATCGCCGCCACCAGCGTGTCGGACGCGATGTCTGGCCTGGTCGAACGGGCCAGGACGGCACCCGCCCACTACCTGCGCCCACACCCGGCCCACCGCGCCGGCCCGCCCACGATCGACCTTGACCAGGTCGAAAGCCGCATCCACGCCGACCTGGACGGTATCGGTGGCCGGGCACCCGGCGCGCAGGCCATCTGGCGGGACGGGTGCTGGCAGCACACGCGGCTTCAGGTCGAAGACCAGGTCGAGGTGCTGACCGAGGAGGCCACCGGCCAGGTCGTACGCAGCAGCGTCACGCTCCTGGCCCGCGTCTGGGAGCCACCGGCTCCCGGGTGGCAGGGCGACCCCATCCCGTACGGCCCCTGCCCGGACTGCGATCCGGAACATCGGCTGCGGCCCTGCCTCTGCACCCTCGGCAACCAGCCGCCCGACCCGGACTGCCCCGGCTGCTCCGGGGCCGGCGTCGCACCCACCACGATGCCCTGCCCCACCTGCGGGGACAGTCATCGGCTCCACCACGGGCTGGTGATCACCATGACCGACCTGGCCGAGGCCACCCTGCACGTCAACTGGCTGGTCCCCGACCAGCCCATCGACGTACCGCTGGTCGCCACCCAGCCCGGCGGGAAGCCGGTCTTCCAACTGCCCCTGTGCTATCAGCTCGACCACTGGGCGATGAACCTCGGCGGCCGACCGGCCGACCTCACCTATCTCGACGGTCGCTACGAGGTGGGGCAGGACCTGTGCGAGGGGACGATCACCGTCGACCATCCCGAGGTCGACCCGCTGGCCCGGTATCTCGTCGACGCGGGTGGCGGGCAGCCCGCTGGTCGGGTGCTGGTCTGCACCGCCCCGCCGGTCGCCCCGCCGCTGACCGACCTGGTCCGGCTCGCCCTCGGCCTGCACCAGACCTTGCTGGTCACCCTGGAAGACCACCGGCTCAACGAGGACGACCCGACCAAGATCCACGGCGAGGGCTGGGGCATCGAAATGATCCCGCCCGATCGGTCGATCCCGGCCGACCCGAAGCCCTACCAGCGCAGCCCCGAGGCTGCCGCCGCGTGCTTCCTCGAATACCTCGGAAACGCCACGCACCGCTCGGTACCGGACGATCCGCGGCAGGGCATCCCGATCCCGCAGACGCCGGAGCCGCCCCCAGCGGTCGAAGACCCGATCCGGCTGATCCGGCGCCTGGCCCGGCACCTCGCTGGGCGGCCGGTGAGCATCCGCTACCACCTCGGCGGCTGCCACCTCTACGTCCACGAGTTCGGCGGCGTACGGCACCTGGCCAGTGCCCGTACCGTCCCGATTGCCCTGACCGCCCTCGGTCTCGGCCTCGGCCGAGAGCAGCCCTGACCCCCGTCGGCCCGCCCCGACCCGCGTCGTTTGGGGGCTCGGCCAGCGCAGCCAAACTATTATTGACGGTTTCTGACATAAATGCTTGACTGGATGCATGGCCTCGGTGACCCCTCACCCACCCGCAGCCGCGCCTCGCCGACGTGGCCGCCCCACGGTGCTCGATCCCGAAGCGGTCGGCGCTGCGGCGCTACAACTCTGGGCGGAGCGCGGCTATGACGCCACGAGCTGGGACGACATCGCCGCAGCCACCGGGATCAGCGCCCGTACGCTGATGCGGCACTTCCCGTCCAAGGCCGCCCTCGCCTGGGTGGGTGTTCCCGGGGCGACCCGGCGCCTCATGGAGGCGTTCGGCGCCCTACCCCTCGACGCGCCCCTGCCGGACGTCCTGCGCACCGCCGTGGTCGCGTCGGTCTCCGACGATGCGCTGGTACGACGCGCCGGTGGGCACTGGATGCGGGTCGTCGCAGCGGAACCCGAGCTGTCCACGGCTTCCGTACGCGCTTACGAGCCGTGGACCGACGCCCTCGCCCAGGAGATCGCGCGGCGTCAGCCGGGCGCCCCAGCCGCGATCTACCAGGCCGTCGCCACCACCTACCGCGAGGCAGCCCACGCCGCACTGCGCGACTGGGCACAGAACTGCGATCACCGCTCTCCCGCCCACGCCGTCGACACCATGCTGCGCTGGCTCGACGTACACATCACTGCCCCTGAGGACGCCCCGTGACCACCACGACCCCGACTCCCGATCCGCTCGCCCCGGCCATGCTCGGCCCCGTCAGCCTGCGCAATCGCGTCATCAAGTCCGCCACCTTCGAAGGGGCGACCCCGGATGCCCTGGTCACCGACCGGCTGATCGAATACCACACCGCCGTCGGCCGGGGCGGCGTCGGCATGACGACGGTCGCCTACATCGCCGTCGCACCGGAAGGGCGCACCGAACGCGGTCAGGTCTACTGGCGCCCCGAGGCGTTGCCCGGGCTGCGCCGACTGACCGAAGCGGTACACGCCACCGGGGCCAAGGTCAGCGCGCAGATCGGCCACGCGGGACCGGTGGCGAACTCCCGCTCGAACGGGCTGCCTTCACTCGCATCGTCGGCACGGTTCAACCCTCTGGCGATGGGCTTCGACCGCGCCGCGACCCATGCCGACATCCGGCGGATCGTGAACGCCCACGGCCAGGCTGCCGCATCCGCCCGCGAGGTCGGCTTCGACGCCGTCGAAGTGCACCTGGGCCACACCTACCTGGCCGGGTCGTTCCTGTCACCCAAGATCAACCGACGTCGGGACGAGTACGGCGGCACCCTGACCAACCGTGCCGACTTCCCGCGCCGCATCCTGGCCGCCGTCAAGGAAGCGGTCGGCGACGACGTCGCCGTCATCGCCAAGATGAACATGACCGACGGCGTACGTGGCGGATTCGACCTCGACGAGTCGGTCCCGTTCGCCCAGATGCTGCAGGCCGACGGGCACCTGGACGCACTCGAACTCACCGGCGGGTCCTCGCTGCTCAACCCGATGTTCCTGTTCCGTGGCGACGTCCCGCTCTCCGCGATGGCCGATGCGCAGCCGCCGCTGCTGCGGCTCGGCATGAGAATGTTCGGCCGCGCACTCTTCCACCACTACCCCTACGAGCCGCTCTACTTCCGCGACCTCGCGCTCCAGTTCCGCAGCGCGCTGTCCATGCCGCTGATCCTCCTCGGCGGCGTCACCGACCTGGATGGCATGCAGACCGCCATGAGCGACGGATTCGAGTACGTCGCCATGGCCCGCGCCCTGCTGCGGGAACCCAACCTGATCAACCGGATCCAGCAGGACCGCACCGCCCGATCGCTCTGCACCCATTGCAACCTCTGCGCCGCCAGCATCTTCACCGGCACCCACTGCCCGCTGGACGCCGAAGGCACCACCGCACTGGTCAACGCCGGCACCCGACCCGTCGCTGGCTAGGAGAGGAGTTCCCCGATGCCCGTCCCCCGCCACCCCCAGTCGACCACGGTCGACCTCGTCGTCATCGGCTCCGGCACCGGCCTGGCCGCAGCACTCAGCGCCCACGAGGCCGGTCTGTCGGTCGTGGTAATAGAGAAGTCCCGTTGGGTCGGCGGCTCCACCGCACGCTCCGGCGGTGCCTTCTGGATTCCCGCAAACCCAGTGCTGGCCGACGAAGGCTCCGGCGACACGCCCGAGCGCGGTGCCGCGTACCTGGAGGCCGTGGTTGCCGGCTCCGCGCCGGCGGAACGGTGGCGCAACTTCCTCGCCCACGGCACCGCGACCGTCGAGATGCTCCGGCGGACCACCCCGATGCGGTTCCTCTGGGCTCGCGGCTACGCCGACTACCACCCCGAACTGCCTGGCGGTGCCGCCGTCGGGCGCACCTGCGAATGCCGCCCCCTCGACCTCAAGCTCCTCGGTGCCGACCGTAAGCGCCTGCGCCCCGCCGTCCTCTCCGCACCCGTACCGATGCCGGTCACTGGCGCGGACTACAAGTGGCTCAACCTCATGGCCAAGACCCCGCTTCGCGCAATCCCCCGCATCGCGACCCGCCTGGCCCAGGGGGTCGGCGGCATCGTGCTGGGGCGCGAATACGCGGCCGGCGGGCAGGCCATCGCGGCAGGCATGTTCGCTGGCGTCCGCCGAGCGGGCATCCCGGTCTGGACCGAGACGTCACTTGAGCGGCTCGTGGTCGAGCAGGGCCGCGTTGTCGGGGCCGAACTGTGCCACGGCGACGACACGCTCACCGTACGCGCCGAACGCGGCGTCGTACTCGCCACCGGTGGCTTCGACCACAACCTGCCCCTCCGGCACGCCCACCACCACCCCGAGCTGCAGGACTGGAGCCTCGGTGCGGACACCAACACCGGGGACGGAATACGCGCCGCCCAGGAGGCGGGTGCCGGCACCGATCTCATGGAACAGGTGTGGTGGTTCCCCGCCGTCGCGCCCGTCGGCGACGCCGCACCACAGGTGCTCCTCGCCGAACGCTCCCTGCCAGGCTCGCTCATGGTGGACGGCACCGGTCGCCGGTTCATCAACGAATCCTGCGACTACATGACCTTCGGCCAGACGACGCTCGCCCACGCCCATGAAAACGGCTCCCTACCCAGCATGTGGCTGATCTTCGACCAGAAGTACCGCAACAGCTACGTCTTCGCCGGAGCGCACTTCCCTCGGGGTCCGCTGCCGAAATCCTGGTACGACGGGGGGATCGCGCATCGCGCCGGCAACTCCGAGGACCTCGCCCGGTCCATGGGCGTGGACGCCGACGCGCTGCGCACCACCCTGGCGCGGTTCAACCAGCTCGCCGCCGCCGGCAGCGACGACGACTACCACCGTGGGGCCAGCGCGTACGACCGCTACTACGGCGATCCGACGGTGACGCCCAACCCGAACCTCAGGCCCCTCTCCGGCACCCTGTATGCCGTCAAGGTCGTCCTGTCCGACCTGGGCACCTGTGGCGGGATCCAGGCAGACGGCCTGGGGCGGGCGCTGTCCGCAGCGGGGGATCCCATCCCCGGCCTGTACGCGATCGGCAACGCCGCCGCCAACGCCTTCGGCCGGACGTACCCTGGAGCCGGCGCCACCATCGGGCAGGGCCTCGTCTACGGCTACATCGTCGGGCGTCATGCGGCAGGCAAACTCCCTGCCCAGGCCCAGGCCCAGGCCCAGCCTGCCGGCCACTGATCTCAACAGAAGACGTTCCCATGCGGACCCCCTCGGCAGGATCTTCGTCGTCACGGGGAGTGGTAACGGCAAGCTGGCGAAGCAGGAAGGAACCGAGATGGGTACGTACGCGGTGACCGGTGCCGCCTCCGGCATGGGCAAGGCGGCAGCCGAACGGCTGCGTCGCGACGGGCACACCGTCATCGGCGTGGACCTGCGTAACGTCGAGGTCATCGCTGATCTGTCCACGCCGCAGGGGCGTACGGCAGCGGCGACCGAGGTGCTGGACCGGGCCGGCGGCCGGCTCGACGGCGCGGTCTGCGCCGCCGGGCTCGGCGGCATCCCGGGACGGGACAGCCTCGTCCAGCAGGTCAACTACTTCGGCGTCGTGGACCTGCTCGAAGCATGGCGGCCCGCACTGGCCGCAGTGGGCAACAGCAAGGTCGTGGTGTTCGGGTCGAACTCGGTCACCCTCACCCCGATGGTGCCGGAACGCGCTGTACGGGCCCTGCTCGACCGGGACCCCGCCAAGGCACTGCGCGTGGTGGGACGCTTCGGCAAACGCTCGGCGCCCTTCGCGTACGCGAGTTCCAAGCTGGCCGTGACGCGGTGGGCCCGCCACGCCGCGATCTCGCCGCAGTGGGCCGGTGCCGGCATCCGGGTCAACGTGCTCGCCCCCGGCATCATCGCCACACCGCTGCTCGACGAGCAGATCGCCCGTGGCGAGAAGGCTTCGGTCGAGCAGCTGGCCGTGCCGATCGGTGGGCGCGGCAACCCGGCGGACGTCGGCGAGTGGGTGGCGTTCATGCTGTCGCCGGCTGCCGACTTCCTCTGCGGATCGGTGATCTTCCTGGACGGCGGATCCGACGCCTACTTCCGTACCGACGACTGGCCGGTCTCGACCGGCCCAGCCGGGATCATTCGCTACATGCGCCGCGCCAAGGCATGGCGCAACCGGCACTGACTGGCCTCTCCGGTACGGCTTCGCGGCTAGCCCCGGTCAGGTCGAGTGGCTCGGCTCGACGGCTCAGATCTCGGGATTGATCAGGTGGAAGAGGATGTGGTCCTGCCACATCCCGGCGATCTTCAGGTACGACGGAGCCACCCCGTACGGCCGGAAACCGTTGCGGGTCAGCACGCGCTGGGACGCGGTGTTGTGCAGGAGCGTCTCGGCCTGGAGCCGATGCAGCTTGAGTTTCTGGAAGGCGATGGTGACGATCTCGGCTAAAGCACCGGACGCGATCCCGCGGCCGTTGTGTGATCCGCTCACCCAGTAGCCGATGCTGGCGGACTGGAACGCACCCCGGGTGATGCCGTTCAGGTTGATCCGCCCAATGACCTGGTCACCCTCGTCAACGACTACGCGCGGCAGCATGGTTCCGTACGCGTGAAGCTCAAGCTCCATCTCCAGGACTGCTCGCTGAGCATCCACAATGAAGTACTCGTCATCGCGGGCCGGCTCCCACGGCTCAAGAAAAGCACGGTTTGCCGTCAGCTGAGCTGCCAGCGCCTCAGCGTCGTCGAGTGACACAAGACGGGTAAAGGTCATCTCACATCTCCAATCCGCCCAAACCCCATCCTGGACTGACTGACCAGCGGACGTCACTGGGCACACCGCGCAAAATCAAGCATCCAAGAGCATTGGACTGTACTTCAGAGTGGATCTTTCCGCCTCCGGCTGTACGACACAGTGCTCCCCAGAAAGCCACCTCGCCGGCCTGAGGTGGTGGCCTTGCCCGTGTCTGGAATGCTCAGGCGGTGACGACCGGCCGCCCGCCCCGACGCCGTACCCTGCGCCTCGTTCTTGCGATCACGACAAGCGCGATCGTCCTCGCCATCGCTCTGGTCATCGCCCTGGTCGTCGTGCCGCTGGTGCGACCAGCAGGCCCACGCCCGCTCTTCCAACTCCCGGTCGCCTGCGGCGAGACCTGGCAGCTTGGCACCTACCCCGGCCACGACGACTACGACGTCGACCTCTTCCCGACCGAGGGCAGGGCATGGGGACGACCGGTGTTGGCGTCCTACGCCGGCACGGTCACCGAAGCGGGGATCAACGGAACGCTGGGCGGGCGTACTCCCGAAAACCCGGACGGCCCGCGCGGCCGGGGCGGCGGCTACTGGGTGAAAATCGACCACGGCGGCAAGTGGGAGACCCAGTACCTCCACCTACTCGAACCGCCGCTGGTCGAGGAAGGTCAGCGAGTCGCCCAGGGCGAACAGATCGGACGGGTGGGCAGCACCGGCAACTCCGGCGCTCCGCACCTGCACTACGAGCAGCGGCGAGGCTGGGAGAAGGTCGAGACCCACTTCGACGGCGTACCGTCCAGCATCACCCACGACGACCGGGAATACACGGTCGAGCGTACGAGCAACAACTGTGTACCCGGACAACAATGAAACGCCACGCCGGCTCCGTCTGACTGCACGCCGGACATCGCCGAGGTATGTGTCGGCCCCTGACTGCGACGGGTCGCTGGAACACCAGGTACGTCTTTCCAGCGGGATAACGTACCTGGTGTTCCAGTGACGCCTGAGGACAGAACTCGACTCAGCGCAGAACGGACAAATCCTCAGTCACCTCTTGTCATGCGGCGGAACAGGCTTGCTGGACGCCGGTAGCTGGGTCAACCTCGCCCCCCACCAGCACCGACAGGATGGTGTAGTCGAGGATCTCCTCGTCTTCCGAGAAGTCGACCCCGCTAAACGAGCCCAACTCATGGTCGTGCGCGGCTCTCACCTCAAAGGCGTTCTCCACCTGCCAGCGAAACTCGGCCGCGTCCAGCTCCACTTCCACGAAGCTCATCCCGCCTTGTTCGAGGCCGTCCCGCATCATCTGCGTCGCCTCGGATAGGTCGTCCGCCCCGATCAGCAGAACCTGACTCGCCGCCCCGCAGTCAGGAGTATCCACACTCATCAGCATCGCCAAGGAACGGCCGCCTCGGTGGAACACCCCGGAGAGCATCGCGCCGGCCTCCTGCGGATCGCTCAGTCGTCGGCAGTCGGTGATCGTCACCGGCTCGTTCAGCTCCGCCGCCCACACCGGCCGAGAAATGCCGGCTTCGGCAATCCGGTCGGCAGCCGCCGACGCCGCCTTGGCAACCCGGCCATATTGGGCGACCGAGCCGATGGCCAGCAGCATCGCCAGCGCCTCCGACGTGGCCCGAGCCTCGATCGACGGGATGAGCCCGCCCACGAGCAGCTCCTCGAAATCTGGTTCCGCCAGCATGACGGTCGCCAGCAGGGAAGCGCCGGCCGTCTCCGCATCCAGCGGATCGTCAGTGTCGAGCAGCTCGACCGCGCCGGCCAGCAGGCTATCGATCTGGGCCTCCGGGTCGAGCTCCTACCCGGAGCACCCCGGGCAGTCGCATGGCTCCGGCGCACCAACCACCACCAGTGGCGCGGAGCGCCGCTGTGCCCGGTTCTTCGACTTGCCTTTCCGACCACGACTCACAGGACTCATCCGCCCAGTCTGCCGGTACCAGGTACGCCGACCTCGCACACCCCGTGCATGTAAGGAAGGGCCCCTTCTTATCGCTTTCTGTATAGGAAGGGCCCCTTCCTAACACCTCGGCAGGGAGGCCGTCGCCGTCGGAGGGCAGCCGGGCTAGGCGGGGGTCCAGAACGGGTCGCGGCCGATAAACCCGAGCAGCCGGGTTTGGGCGTCGGCGTCGGCAGGGGTGGGTACGCGTGGGCCGTACTGGCCGGACGAGCGCAACATGTCTTCGGCTGCCTCCATCCCGGCCAGCAGCAACGCACAGAAGTCGGCGTCGAGCCGATCGTCCTGCCCGGTAGCACGGGCCAGGTCCACGTGTGCATGAACATGTCGGAGATGTAGAACCTGTCGATCGCCTGGGCCAGCGGTATCTCGCCGATGTGCTGGTTGACCAGCATCCGGTGCGGGGTCTCCGGGTCGTCCAGTAGCGCCTGCACCCCGTCGCAGTGGGTCTGCCAGGCGGCGACCGGATCGTCGTCCACGCTCGGCCCGCTGGGCAGCTCGACGCCGGCACCGGCGGCGAGCAGGGATGGGAGCCATTCGACGAGGTGGCGTACCACGTCACGGGCTGTCCACCCGTCCACCGGCGCGGGGGCGTCCCAATCTTTGGTGCCGCGTACGCGGTCGGTGAACGTGCCCGCGATATGGCGGTGCCGCTCTGCGGGGCTGAGGTCAGACAGTGCCATTGACTAGCATCCCTTCAAGTTTGGTGTATCCGTCTTCCATACCGATCTCCATACCGCTGCGCAGCCAGGCGTCGCGCCCCTCTTGGGATCCGCCTCCACCTTCACCATGGCTGGCGCTCCTCGTCGTCGTCGGTCTCGTTCATAGCGGCCAACACCCGGTCGAGCCGCTGGTAACGGTCTTCGGCCTGGCGGCGGTACCTCTCGATCCACTCGTCCAGTAGGTCGAACGCCCTGATCTCCAGGTGTACCGAGCGTGGCTGCGGGCCTGGTGGCCGGCTCACCACACCCGCCTCCTCCAGCACCCGCAGGTGCTTGTAGACCGCCTGCAGGCTCATCCGGTACGGCTCGGCGAGCTGGTTCACCGTGGCGTCGGCAACCGAGAGCCTGGCCACCATGTCGCGGCGCGTCGGGTCAGCGAGGGCAGCGAAGAGTTTGGACATGGTGTCGATCGGCATCGACGTCCTGTTTTCAACTAGATGGTTTAAAGACACGGTCAGCATAGCGCAGCCAGCGACACGGGGACACTGGTACGACCGAGGCTGGGAGGAGCCGGCGATGGCAGTACGACGTGGACTACTGGAAGCCCTGGTTCTGTATGCGCTCGGCCTGGTCATCGCCCTACTGGGTGCGGGCGCCTGGACCCTGGCGGACGACGGCAGCTTCCGCTGGCGATTCGGCGTACTCCTGATTGCCGGCGGCGTTCTCCTCACCCTGACCGGCGGCGGCCTTCAGTTGAGTCGACTGGAGACCAGGGAGGTCAGAGCCTTCCTCGGGGCGCAGCCAGAACGGGAGGACGCAACAGGCGGTCAGGTCCTCACCGGCATCGGCATCTTCCTGTTCGTCGCCGTCCCGCTCATCGCCACTGGCGTGCTAGTCATGGGCTCCATCGCCAACTGAAGCACCTCCACAGCACCGTTGGCCGGCTGGCAGCAGCTTCAGCCACCAGCAGCACCTTCCCACCGCTGGCACACCTTCGGCCGCTTTGCCAGAACTCGGCCGTGCCCGGCACATCTGGCACACCCTTTCGTCTGGAATAACAAAAGCGTTCACTCTCAGATCGAAAGATATAGACATGTCAATGCTAAGTCGGTAGCGTCTGCGACTAAGCCACCCTGACCCCCACAGTCCCGCACCCGGCGGCGTGATCAGGCATCCGGCCGCCGCAGCGCCCGCCACCTCGTCCACCACTTCGGCCCCAGCACCGCGGTCTGGGTGACGCCTGCGCCCAAACCATGCCATCCGTCGATCCTTGCGAAGTCCCAACCGGTCCCTCGAAAGCCCCAGGCAGACTCGCGAAAGGTTATGCCGGACATGTCTATCTTCCCTGCTAGGCGCGGTTCACCAGGTCGCCCACACAAGCGCGCCCACCGTCCTGCACCCCGACCGGCCAGCCGGTTCCTCATGCGTCGACGCAGTCGGCCGTTGACGATGCTCGCGGCAATGGCCCTCCTGTTGGGCGGAACCGCCATCGCCCCGGGCTCGGCGAGCGCTCGCCCCGTTGACGTCGAGCCAGGCGGAGCCACCACGCCCGCGCCGCCCCGACAACTACAGGCCCAGGTGCTCACCTGGACGGCGGGCGACGACATGCAGGCCTACGCTTCCGCCCCCACCACTGCCGTCGCCGGGCCGGCCACACTCGTGTTCGAGAACAGCGCCGCGACCGGCAACACCACCGGCATGCAGCACACGCTGACGTTCGACACCGGAAATCCCGCGTACAACAGCGACGTAGACGTGAACATCCTGGCCGATCCGTACGACAGCAATCAGGGTCGATGGACCGTCGATGTCGTACTCACGCCTGGCACCTACCGCTACTTCTGCGCGATTCCGGGTCACGGGAGCATGACCGGTTTGCTGGCCGTCAGCGACGGCGGTGAGGACACCACACCACCGACGGTTACTGCTTCGGTAACTGGTGATCGCAACGGGGACGGTGCGTACATCGGGGCCGCCACCGTGAACCTGACCGCCACCGACAGTGGGTCGGGGGTCGCCCGGGTGGAGTATTCACTGGACGACGGGCCATACGGAACGTACTCGGCTCCGGTCACCGTCAATTCGCCCGGCCAGCACACGGTCAGCTACCGCGCCACCGACCAGGCCGGCAACACCTCAACACCACAGTCGACGGCATTCGAGGTAGTGGAAACCCCCGACCCGGACACCACCCCGCCCACGGTGACCGCCGCCATCACCGGCGACCAAAACGAAGACGGCGCATACATCGGCACCGCCACCGTAAACCTCACCGCCACCGACAGCGGCTCGGGCGTCGACCGCATCGAATACTCCCTCAACAGCCAGGCATACGCCGAATACACCGCCCCCATCACCATCAACCAACCCGGCCAACACACCATCAGCTACCGAGCCACCGACCAAGCCGGCAACACCTCAACACCACAATCAGTGGCATTCCAAATAGCAGAAACCCCCGACCCGGACACCACCCCGCCCACGGTGACCGCCGCCATCACCGGCAACCAAAACGAAGACGGCGCATACATCGGCACCGCCACCGTAAACCTCACCGCCACCGACAGCGAATCCGGCGTCGACCGCATCGAATACTCCCTCAACAGCCAGGCATACGCCGAATACACCGCCCCCATCACCATCAACCAACCCGGCCAACACACCATCAACTACCGAGCCACCGACCAAGCCGGCAACACCTCAACACCACAATCAGTGGCATTCCAAATAGCAGAAACCCCCGACCCCGACACCACCCCACCCACGGTCACCGCCGCCATCACCGGCAACCAAAACGAAGACGGCGCATACATCGGCACCGCCACCGTAAACCTCACCGCCACCGACACCCAATCCGGCGTCGCTCGGGTGGAATACGCGCTCGACAACGCGGCCTACGAAACATATTCGGGCCCGGTCACCGTCAATTCTCCCGGCCAGCACACGGTCAGCTACCGCGCCACCGACCAGGCCGGCAACACCTCGACACCACAATCAGTGGCATTTCAAGTGGCAGAAACCCCTGACCCCGACAACACCCCGCCGACGGTATCCGCATCGGTAACCGGAAACCGTAACCAGGATGGCGCGTACATCGGGGCCGCCACCGTAAACCTCACCGCCACCGACACCCAATCCGGCGTCGACCGCATCGAATACTCCCTCAACGGCCAGGCATACGCCGAATACACCGCCCCCATCACCATCAACCAACCCGGCCAACATACGGTCAGCTACCGCGCCACCGACCAGGCCGGCAACACGTCCACTCCACAATCGACCGCGATCCAAGTCGTAGAAACCCCCGACCCGGACACCACGCCGCCCACCGCAACCGCCGCCATCACCGGGCAGCAGAACGGAAGCTGGGCGTACGTGGGCAGTGCCACCATCACGCTCGCCGCCACCGACACCGAATCGGGGGTGCTCCGCATCGAGTACGCCCTCGACGGCCGCGGCTATACGGTCTACACCCGGCCGCTCACGGTCAACACCCTGGGCGAGCACACGTTCAGCTACCGGGCCACCGACCGGGCGGGCAACGTCTCGGGCACCGCGTCGATCACGTTCACCGTGGTGGAGAGCGGACCACCGCCGCCGGACTGCCGGGTCACCGACACCCGGTCGACGGTCTGGATCGGCACCCTGAACAGCGGCGTTCCCAACCGCCCGGCCGAAGGCGGCTGCACGATCAACAACCTCATCGAGGACGAGCGGAGCTGGCTCAGCCACAGCGAGTTCGTAGCGCACGTCCAGGCGATCGCCGAGCGCCTGTTCCACCGTGGTGTGATCACCCTCAACCAGCACAACAAGCTGGTACGCACCGCCCGCGACTCCGGGGTCGGCAACTCCGACGCCACCCAGGGATACCAGCCGCTGCTCGACCGCTCGGCTGCCTCGTTCAACCTGTGGGAGCAGGTCGGTGGGGGCGGCTTCGCCCGTAACGCCGATGGTTCGATCACCAGCCGCCCCGTTTCCGGGCTCGGCATGCTCTGGTTCCCCATCCGCACCTACGGCGACTTCTCGCTGAAGCTCCAGTGGCGGGACGACGCCCCCGGCGATGGCCGGGTCAACAGCGGGGTCTTCGTCCGCTTCCCGCAGGTGCACCAGCATCCTGCCGAGTCCCGCCCGGAGTGGGTCGCCATCAAGTACGGCCACGAACTTCAGATCAACGACCGGACCGACGGTGACCCGTACAAGAGCGGATCGGTGTACGGCTTCGACGGGGTCGACCTGCCCAGCGCGAGTGTCACCCCGAAGGGCACCTGGAACGACTACGAGATTCGCGTCGTCGGCCAGCACTACTCCATCTTCCGTAACGGGGTGCTCATCAACGAGTACGTCAACGACCCCGACGCCGTCTTCAACCCGCCTCGTCCCGACGATCCGGGCGGTGCCGGACGGCAGAACGTGGCCGGCTACCTCGGCCTACAGAACCACGGTGCCACCGACATCGTGAGCTTCCGCAACATCCGGGTCGCTCCGCTGACCCCGTGACATCCACGCCGAACCCGGCATCGTCCCTTCCCCCGCGACTGTCCCGACTGTCGCGGTGGGCCGAACGATTGGATACGGCCTTGGACAAGGAAACCAAGAATCAGCAGGAACCTGGATCGAGCGTTGGTCGGCTGCTGGCGGTCGGAGCGGTGCTGCTGGTGACACTCGCCGGCGTGAGCGGCCTGGCCATCGCCCGCGAAGGCGACCCGGGTCGGTCCCCGTCCGGCGGGGACACCGCCCCGGGCGGACTGGCCCTCGCCCGCGAGGCCGGTACGCAGACAACCGAGCAGACAACCGAGCAGACAACCGAGCAGACCGCCGCACAGTCGGCTGAACGCCCCGAGGGTTGCGTCCAGCCGGATCGCCGCATGCAGTTGTACGCGGTGGAGCTGCCCCGGGATCCGGTGACCAACCAGGTTCGGCTCGGGTACGGCCTGACACCGCAGACCGCCTCCTACCCGGGCCCGACGATCGAGATGATCGAGGGCGAGTGCTTGGCGATCACCCTGCACAATCAGGTGCCGGTCGCGACCCTGGAGCAGCTACGCACCGATCCCAACCACCCGCTCGCGGTCTCGCTGCACACGCACGGGGTCAAGTACACCCAACTCTCCGACGGCACGGTGCACGGCAATTCCTACGTGCCGCCGGGTGGTTCGCGTACGTACATCTGGTTCGCCAAGCCGCGCAACGAAACCACCGGAGCACAGGGCACGGCCGGCTACTGGTGGTACCACGATCATGTCGTTGGCGGACCGCACGGGACCCGGGGCATCGGCTCGGGGCTCTTCGGCGGGCTGGTCGTACGCCGCCAGGGCGATCCGCAACCGGCGCGGACGTACGTGACTGCCTTCGGTGACCGCCAGACCATCAACCTGCGGCGCAGCACCGAGGCCGACACCTGCGATCCGCAGAACCCGCAGCCCGGCCCGACCTGCCTGGTGGCCCGGGTCGGCGAACGGGTCGAGTTCATCGTGATCGGCATCGGCGACGACATGCACACCTTCCATCTGCACGGACACTCCTGGGCGGACACCCGTACCGGCGTGGCCACGGGCAGCAAGGCGCTCGTCGACTCGATACCGGTCATCGACAACAAGACGCTCGGTCCCGGTGACAGCTTCGGCGTGCAGGTTGTCGCTGGCGATTCGGTGGGGCCGGGGCACTGGATGCTGCACTGCCACATGCAGTTCCACTCCGACCTGGGCATGTCGACGATGCTGCACGTCCTGGATGAGACCGGCGCGGTGCTGCCAGCACCCGCCGGCCACGGGAACCACCACTGACGGCCATCCCATCCCCTGAAGGATCTTCACCCCCGCAGGAGGAGCAGAAATGGTCCACCAACGCCACTATCCGATGTCCCGATGGGCCGGCTGGCTACGTCGCGGCCCCACCAATCCACCACCCCCGGTGCCGGCCGAGGGGGTCGAGCCGAGACGTCGTACCCCCGCCGCGACCCGGCGGCGGGCGGTTGCCGCAGCGTCGGTCGTCACGCTAACGCTCGGGCTGGTGACGGCACCGCCGTCAGCCGCTGCGGAGTCCGCGGCTGCCGCGAAGACCGCCGCAACGGCTGCCGCCAAGACTGCGGCAAACGCGGTGGCACCCGCCTGGGGCCCCAACGCGGTGAACGTACTGGTGTTCCACGGTGCGGCCGCTGATCAGGAGGATCCGGTCAACCGCGCCGTCAGCACCATCAGACAGCTGGGCCAGGAACACGGTTTCTACGTCCACACCTCCACCGACCCGACGGTCTTCAACGCCGACAACCTGGCCCGCTACCGCAGCGTCATATTCCTCTCCGCCAACGGGGTGACGCTCAACGACGCGCAGGAGGCGGCGTTCCAGGCGTACATCAAGGGTGGTGGTGGTTTCGTCGGAGTCCACGACGCGGCTCGGGCGCAGCCCAGCTCCGAGTGGTTCACCGGCCTGATCGGTACCCGTCCCGCCGCGAGCCTGCCGAACGCGGAAGAGGTGGAGGAGATCACAGCGAGCGGCAACAACCCGCCGAGCGAGACCGAGGACAAGTTGGTGGACGGGTCGGTGGGCACCAAGTGGTTGACCCGTACCCCGACCGGGTGGGTGGTGGCCAAGCTCGCCGCGCCGGTCACCGTGGCGCGGTACGCCCTGACCTCGGCGAACGACTTCCCGGGACGGGACCCGAAGGACTGGACCCTGCAGGGCTCGTCGGACGGGCAGAACTGGACGGACCTGGACACCCGCACCGGGGAGACCTTCGCGCAACGGTTCCAGACCAAGCAGTACGCCTTCGACAACAGCCAGGCGTACCAGTACTACCGGCTCAACATCACCGCCAACAGCGGGGAACCGCTGATTCAGTTGGCCGAGTTGTGGCTGATCGGCCCGGACGCGGGGCCCCCGCCGGAGAGCAAGGTGCAGCAGGCCGTCGTCAGCGTCACCGACCGGCAGCACCCGGCCAACAAGGGTCTGCCGCTCACCTGGACCCGATCCGATCAGTGGATCAACTGGGACCCGAGCCCGGTCGGCCGGGTGCACACCATCGCGCAGGTCCAGGAGCACACCTACCAGGCGGGCCTGAGCGGCAACGGGCCGTTCCACCCGATCTCGTGGTGCCGGGACTACGACGGCGGTCGGTCGTTCTACACCGGCATGGGCCGTACCGCGGCGAGCTACACCACGGACACCCAGTTCCGCAGTCACCTGCTCGGCGCGATCCAGTGGACGAGCGGAACGGTGCGCGGCGACTGCCAGGCGACCATCGCGGCGAACTACCGGACCGAGCGGTTGACCACCACCAACCAGTCGGGGCAGCTCGACCAGATCGCGGAGCCGCACGGGTTGACCATCGCACCGGATGGCACGGTCTTCTACATCGGCCGGGCCGCGTGTGCGACCGGGCCGGTCGTCGAGTGGAGCAACCCGAACGTCGGCCTGGGCTGCGGCACGGTCCACCAGTGGGATCCGCGTACCAAGCAGGTCAAGCTGCTGACCACGCTCGCCGTGATGGGTAACCGGGGCAGTGGCAGTGAGCTGGTCAAGAACGAGGAGGGCCTGCTCGGGATCACCCTCGACCCGAATTTCGTGGAGAACAACTGGATCTACCTCTACTGGATGCCGCACGAGTCGATCGACCGGGAGCGGCGGGTCGGCCAGCGTACGGTCTCCCGGTTCACGTACGACCGCGAGCAGCAGAGCATCGACCAGGGCACCCGGAAGGATCTGCTGCACTGGGAGACCCAGATCCACAGCTGCTGCCACGCGGGCGGCGGCATGGCCTTCGACGAGTCGGGCAACCTCTACATCGGTAGCGGCGACAGCAACTCGTCCGGCGGCTCGGACGGCTACTCGGGCAACAACTGGACCCAGGAGTATCAGGGCATCTCGTTCCAGGACGCCCGGCGTACCGCCGGTAACACCAACGACCTCAACGGCAAGATCATACGAATCCACCCGGAGCCGGACGGGACGTACACGATTCCCGACGGCAACCTGTTCACCGGGCTGGAGCAGGGCGGCGGCAAAACCCGGCCGGAGATCTACGTCATGGGCGTACGTAACGTCTCCCGGATCGCCTGGGACCCGGTCAACAACTGGCTGACCGCCGCCTGGGTCGGCCCGGACGCCAGCGCCCCCAACCCGGATCTGGGGCCGGCAAAGTACGAGACCGCCACGATCATCACCTCGGCGGGTAACCACGGCTGGCCGTACTGCATGGGCAACCGGCAGCCGTACCGCGATCGCAGCAACACCGACGCCACCGAGCTGACCGGCTGGTACGACTGTGACAACCCGAAGAACGAGTCACCGCGCAACACCGGTCTGGTCGACCTTCCGCCGGTACGGGACAACATGATCTGGTATTCGCCGCAGGGCGGTGGCCCGGTCTTCCCGGAGCGCAACGACGGCAGTGGCGTGCCGACGTACGACGTGAACGACTCGACCTACACGCAGCCGTACCTCAGTGGCGGTGGGCAGGCCGTGATGGACGGGCCGACCTACCACCGCGCGAAGGTGGACACGAACAGTGGCATCGCCTGGCCGGCGTACTGGGAGAACAAGTGGTTCATTGGCGACCAGTCCAACAGCAACAACCGGATCGCGGTGACCGTTGACCCGGACAAGGTCGCCGAGGCCCATCCGCCCGCGTTCGCCGAGGACCTGCGCAGCATCATCCAGCCCGGCACCGGCACCACCCAGCTGCAATCCTGGATGGACGCCAAGTTCGGGCCCGATGGTGCGCTCTACCTGCTCGACTACGCCGGTGGCTTCTTCACCCTCCACCCGAACCAGAAGTTGATCCGCATCGCGTATCAGGGCGGACCGGCCACCCCGCACCCGAGCCTGGCCACGGCGCAGTCGGTCTCGCCGAGTGAACCGAGGAAGATAGCGTTCTCCAGCAACCGGGTGGGGGGCGTGGCCTGGGAGTGGAACTTCGGCGACGGCAGCGCGGTGGCGACGCGACCCCACCCGACCCACACCTACAAGCGGTACGGCACCTTCGAGGCGACGTTGAAGGTGACGTACGCCAATGGTGAGGTCGTCACCTCGAAGGTCGCCGTCAACGCCGGCTGTGCCGCAGCCGACGCCCGGCCGACGGTCTGGATGCTGAACACCGACACCGGCGTCGGCAACCACCCGGCCGGCGGCGGCTGCACGGTCAACGACCTGATCAACGACGAGGGTGCCTGGCCAAACCACGGGGCGTTCGTCAGCCACCTCGACGAGGTGCTCACCGAGCTGACCACCGCGCACGTCATCGACAACCGCGAGGCGACGACGCTACGGCGGGCGGGCGAACAGTCCCCGATCGGGTTCACCACCGGCTACGACACGATCTTCGACGGCTCGGCGTACTCGCTCGCGGGCTGGCGGCAGGCACCCGGCGGGTCGTTCGCGCTGCGCCCGGACGGCTCCATCCGCAGCTCCGGCGGGCTGGGAATGTTCTGGTACGCGGGCCGGGAGTTCGCCGACTACTCGATCCGCTTGCAGTTCCGCGACATCTCCCCGGAGGGTTTCCGGGCCAACAGCGGGGTCTTCGTCCGGTTCCCGGATCCGCGAACCCCGCTGGCGCAGCGACCACCGGGCAGTTGTGGCACCGTGGGCTCGGCTCGCTCCTCACCCGCCTGGGTGGCGATCTACTGCGGTCACGAGATCCAGATCTACGACGGTGAGAGCGGTGAACCGCAGAAGACCGGCTCGGTCTACAACTTCGCGCCGAACAGCCTGGACAAGGCCGGTGCGACCCCGAAGAACCAGTGGAACGACTACGAGATCCGAGTGATCGGGCAGCACTACACGATCATCCGTAACGGTGTGGTGATCAGCGAGTTCGACAACACGCCCGGGAAGCAGTCGTCCCGCGCCGGCGATCCGCCCACCGATCTGCGGCAGTTCGTCAGTGGCTTCCTCGGGTTGCAGAACCACGGCAACAACGACGTGATCGAGTTCCGCAACATCCGGGTACGGGGTATGTGAACGACGGGTGCCTGGGGTGGGATGCGGTTCGCGCCCACCCCAGGCACCCGTTCACGTCGCTACGCCGAGTGAGTCGTCGAAGTCAGAGCCGTGGAATGGGTCCGGCCGCCGCGCCCTCCGCCAACTCGATGACCTCGGTCGTCGCGGACAGCTCCGAAATCCGGGCGTCCCGGACCTCCCGCAGCAGCACGTACGGGGCGGAGACCAGCCAGCGGACCTCGCTGCGGAATGGAGTGCCGTCCTCGTCCCCTTCGATCGCGAAGCGGTACTCCCGGCACGGGCGATCCAGGAAGGTCGACTCGTTTCCGGCGGGGAGAAGGGCTTCCCGGCCGGTGCTGAGCAACTGCTCGGCGACCGGTGCCACCGTGGAGATGTCGATGCTCCACGGGGGACGGCCCGCCTCGCGGACGATGGCCTGGCCGGTGGCCCAGTCACCGGACAACTCGGTCGGGCCGTGCCGGCGCGGATGACGGGCGGCGCTCGCGGCATCCATCAGCCCTTCCATCGTGCGGGGAACCAGCCCGAATCCGCGTGCTGCGGTTACATCGCCAACAATCTCGGCGTACGGTCGGCCATTCTCGTCACGGACCAGGAACCGGTCGGCGTCGAACCAGATCAGCAGCTCCGTACGGGACGGCGGCACGCCGGGGAGGTGCCCGCTGCGCCGGAGCCGGGCCTGGACCGTGGGATAGGGATTCGTACGCATGCCGCCCTCTATGGTGACTTGGTCGCTGACGCGGCCAGGTTCTTGGTCAGGGTCTCGAAGTCGGCGAGGTCCTTGCCGGACATGTCGTACCCCCGACTGTTCGGCGGGAGGCCCTCAGCCATCAGGTAGTCAAGATGGAACCGCCCCATCCCGGCATAGCGAACGCCCCGCTGCGCCGCGTCCCGTACGGCATGCGAGAAGTGCAGGTTACGCCATTTCCCGAAGACTTCTTCGCGTTCGTCCCCGCTCGCCTTGGGCATTTTTCCCAGCTCTTTGCGCTCCTGCTTGGTCAGGCCCTCGTCGGTGCTGGCCTGAGCGAGCATCGCGTTGACGAACGCCTCGCAGAACTCCCGCAGCTTGGGCACGACGGCTCGGCCGGCCACGGAGTCGAGGGGGTCGCCCAGGTAACCGTCGACCGGCAGTGGCGTGATGAACGGCTCGAGCGCCGCCTTGGTCGCGCTGACCACCTTCGACAGTTTCTTCATTTCCTTCGATATGGTGAGCCTTTGGATCTTGTTAAGGTTCGCCACCTTGGCCTCGATGTCCTTGCCATGCCCCCAGGCGATCTTGAGATAGCGCTGGACTGGCTGCCCGACGTACCCGCCGGACTTGAGATCGTCGAAGCTGCCGGAAGGGTCGAGGTACGGCACCAGCAGGTTCAATCCGTACCCCATCTTCGGAAACAGGGACTCCGCGCCGAACTGCTGCTTGTCGGCGACCCCGCCGACACCGAACTGATTGAATCGGTCCTGGTTTTCCGCCTCGTACGCGGCTTTCATCGCGGAGCCCGATGACATCTTGTCGACCGAGAACGGTTCGTAGATGAAGTTCCTGGAGCCAACGGCCGCCGCCACGTGTTCCAGGGTGACGTGGGTGTGGTTCTCGCCGAGCAGGTTGGTGCCGCCGGGAGCGAAGCGTACCCAGGTACCGGTGCTGGCCGGGCCGCGCAGGTTGCCGATATGGTCCGTCTGCCCGGCCGCGTGCTCGCGAAACTCGGCGTCGCTGGCGTAGTCGTGCACCAGCTTGTCGCTGGCCAACGCCTTCATCTGCGGGTCGAGGGCGGGGTCGTCCGGTTTGATCTGGGTAGCGCCGACCCACGCCCAGCGCTGGACCGGTACGGGCGCGGCGGCGGTGCTTTCCCGCGCGTTCCGCAGCGCACCGTCGACGGCCCGGTTACCGGCGGCGCGCTGCCAAGCCGGCGCGTTCCCGGGAGTGAGCAGGCCCAATTCGACGCCCGAATACTCGGCGTCATCCGGATCGCGGCCCACGCGGCGTCCGCTGCGGGGCGAGTAAAACTTGCCCTGGTGGCGCTTTGTGCGTTCCGACATCGACCCACCTCGGTCCGAGGCCGCAGCGTCCCAATCCCTGATTGAAAGACGCTGTTCACTCAAAAAGAGACGCTGTTCTTTCCAAAGGATACGCAGTGGGGTGCCACGCTGAGCTGCCCAAATGGGCAGGCAATCGGTGTGCCCTGGTTGTTAGGAGGCGAACAGCGCGGCTTCGACCGTGCTGAACCGAACCCGTTCCTGTTCGAGGCGCAGCGCTGGGCCGAAGGTGCCGGCGAGCAGTTCGGCATAGAGTTCGGCCTCGTCCGGCCGCAGGTGGACGAGATCCGCCCGAACCGGGGTCGGCTCGCTCCCCCAGTGCACCCGATGGGCCAGCAGCGTCTCCCGGTCCATCAGAACCGATCGGGCGTGCGGGAACACCTGGCGCAGCCTGTCCAGAATGGCGAAGCCGTGCGTGTCGATGTCACCCCAGTAGATCAACTCACGGTCGTGCAACCATCTCAGCGGCCGTAGTCCGGAGAGGGCGTAGCCGCCGCCGAGCACGGCGATCGAGTCAGGCACCGGCGGCAGGGCCAGGTAGGTAACCTCGTTCTCCACCACGATCACCCGAGCTACATCGAGCGGCGTCGCCGCCAGCTCCTCGACGCGCAGCGTCATTTCCCGGTACGGCCCCAGCGCCGACGGCAAATCGCCCAGTGCCCGGAACCGTACGTAGACCGGCTTGACCCGGAATCCGTACCGCTCGGCGAACCGGGCCGGCGGGTAGTCCGGGGCAACTCGTTCGGGGGCGAGCTGACAGTCGAGCAGCGCAGCCAGGAGACCCCTGTGCTGCTCGATGAACTTGGTGTCCACCTCCGGCACGTCGACCTGGCGTAGATACCGGTCCGCCCGCGCGTTGCGGTCGATCCAGATGACCGTTTCCACCAGGCGTGACCAGCGGCTCGCCTGATCGAGGACCTTCATCGGGTGGTCCGTCATCCAGTCGACCAGGGCGGGTGCGGTGGCCCGGGTGGCGTCGAGCAGGCGGGTGAACGTCTGCACCTGACCGGCGACACCAAGCAAGACGCAGAGTTGCTGCCGCTCCTCGATCACCGCTCGGCTGGGCACCTGGTTGCTGCCGACACGTCGGCCGCCGATGGTCCGATATTCCAGGCGTACGAGTTTGGGGTCGATCTTGTGCCAGCGAGCGACCCAGTCCTGGGCGGCACCGAACTGGTCGGCCAGTTCCCTCGCCGTCGGTGCCCGCAGCGGTACGACCAGCGGCTCCCACGGTTCCTGCCGGGACATTGCCCCGAGGAGCTCGCCGGAGTCCCAGCGTTTGCGCAGCTTGGCCAGCAGATCCGCCGGCTCGGTCCAGGCCGCCCCGGTCAACGCCCGCCCGGTCAATGGTGCCGGCCGGCGGGGCTCACTCCGAGCCATCTCACGCACCGCCCACCAGCGTCTGGCCACGCTCGTGCGTCTGCCGCTGCTCGCGGTACTCCGCGATGGTCAGGCTCTGCAACCGCGAGTAATTGCCGTTGCGGTTGTCGACATATCCGACGGCGTCGACGTACCGCTCGATGACGTGAATCTTTTGCAATGGGGTCACGATCAGCAGTTGCAGGCCGATGCGCTGGAACAGGGCGAGCGCGAACCGGGTGGACTCGTCCGAACCTCGGCCGAACGCCTCGTCGATCACCACGAAACGGAAGGTGCTGACCCCGGCCGGGGCCGAGTCAAGCTTGAACTGATAGGCCAGCGATGCCGCCAGGATGGTGTACGCCAGCTTCTCCTTCTGTCCCCCGGACTTGCCACCGGAGTCGGTGTACGTCTCGTGCTCGGTGTCATCGGCCCGCCACCGCTCCGAGGCGGAGAAGACGAACCAGTTCCGCACGTCGGTCACCCGTCGCGCCCAGGCCCGATCGACGTCGGTGTAGCCCTCCCGGCCACGGAACCGCTCGATGATCTGCTTGACCTGGAGGAACTTCTGCTCCGAATACTGGTCGGAGTCGTCCCGGGCGAGCGTGTTGTCGGTGCAGGCCCGCAGCTCGTTGACGAAGTCGCGGACCTCGACGTTGGGCGTGGGGTTTCCGTCGAGCTTGATGTACCGACCGTGGTTGTAGTCGATGTCCACCAGCGACTGATTGATGATCTCGATACGTTCCTTGATCAGGTCGGCCTGCTTGTGCAGCTGCGACTGGAAGCCGGCGATGTCCCGAATCGTGTTCGTGTTCAGGTAGGTCTTGAACTCCGCCTCGAACCGCGGCAAGTCGTCGCGAACCAACCGCTCACGCAGCGCCCGATACTCTCCGGCGGCCTGCATCGAGTTGTCGAGCTCGGCCGTGTCCACCGGATACTTCCGGCGGAATTCCGCCATCCGGCCCACCGCCCGGTTACTCGCCAGCCCCTGTTTCCGGCTGGCGTCGTCCCGGTCTGCGGTGAGTTGCCGCTCCACGTCGTACCGGAGCTGGTCGTAGCCCTCTGGCCGGGTGGGCGCGGTGCCACCGATCCGCCTGGTGAGCGCCTCGAACGACTCGGCCGCAGCGTCGTAACCGGGGTCACGCAGCAACCGTTCGGCGTCCCGCTGCCCACGCTCAGCCCGGTCGAGTTGCTCCCTGACCTGCCCGATCCGGCCCTGTAGTTGGTCACGCTCGGCGTCGAGTCGAGTTATCTCGTCGGTCACCAGCCGCAGTTGGGAGGTGACCCGTTCCAACTCGCCCGAAGCGGCCTCCAACTGCTGCTTCTCCTGACGCAACTGCTGGACCCGGCCAACGGACGACGGCCAGTCGAGCTCGGTGAACGAGGTGAACTCGACGAGTTTGCTCAGGATGCCGAGCCGCTGGGTGAGCTGGTTGAGCCCGGCCACTAGCCGGTCCCGAGCGGCTACCGCCCGCTGTTTCTGCCCGGTCAGCGCCACCGCCTTCGCGACCAGCGCCTCGATCTTCTGTTCGTTGCTCCAGCCGAGCACATAGTGGCTACGGTCGTCGATACGTGACCGGTCGTCCTTCTCGTGCCGGCCGCCGGCATCCTTGACCTGCCCGGCCCGGGTTACCGCCCGGTCGGCGCGACGGAACTCGACCATCGAGTCCACACACTGGTAACCCGCCCGACGGCGAAGTTCGCGGTCCAGCCAGGGCCGCAGCGGCGACTCGTTGAGCATCAGTTTTGCGAAGAGCATCCCCTGCGGATCGCTTAGCCCCGAGTCGGGTTGGCGGGGCAGGACGGCCGGCACCCGGTAGTAGACCAGTCGGCCCGCCAGATGATGACCGTCGACCCAGTCCGCGACCGCCGCATAGTGCTCGTCCGGCACCAGCAACGACAACGCGAACCCGTGCAGAACCCGTTCGGCCGCGCCTTCCCAGTCGGCGTCGGCGGGGCGTACCTGGATCAGCTCACCGGCGAACGGCAGCGCCGACTCCGGCAGGTCGAGTGTTTCGCAGATCCGGGCCCGCAGGTCGAGTTGTCGCCGGGGGATGTTGCTGCGCCGCTCGCGGAGGCTGCGCAGCTCGGCGTTGACCTCTGCCTCCTGCTCCTCCAGGCTCCGCACCACGACAGACGCGTCGGTCAGCGCATTCTGCCGCTCGGCGCGGTCCTGCTCGCCGCGGGCAAGCTCGTCGACGACCTCCTGCCGCCGTACGGTGAACTGCTCGGCAACCTCGATCCGCTCCAGGCTGGCCTCGGTGAGCAGACTGTTGTAGCGGTCGAAGCGCTGTTGGCGTTCCGTCCGAATGCGTTCGGTATCGGTGATCTGCCGTTCGAGGTCGGCGATCCGGGCACCGCCGTGCCCGGCACGCTCCAACTCCAGCCTGCCCCGCTCGGCGTCCAGGTCACCGAGGCGCAGCTTGACCTCGGTAAGCCGGTCCTGCTGCTCGGCAAGCATCTTCCGGTGGGCGGTGACCTGGGCGTCGAAGAGCTCGGCCCGGCCCCGGGCACAGTAGTAGGGCAACGCGGCGCGCTGGGCGTCGAGCAGCCTGATCTGCGTCTCGTGCGTGTCGTACGCGTCGCAGGCGTCCAGCAGCGGTTTCAGATCGGCGAGCTGTTCGCGGGCCTTCACCACGGCCTCGTGTGCCCGGGTGAGATCGTCGAAATGGTCGACAAGCCGTTTGATCCAGTCAGCGGCGTCGAACGGCTCCAGCATGTGATTGCGGACGAAGTCGTTGAGGTCGCCGACCGCCTTCATCGAAACGGTCTGGTGGAACAGGTCCATCGCCTGGTCCGAGGCGATACCGAGGCGACGACGGAAGTCCTTGCCGTACTCCGGGAAGTGGTCGTGGACCCGCGCGCCGCCCTGCCGTAGCCGCTTCTTGAGCTGCGCGATTTCAGTACCGAAGTCGGTGAAGTCGGTCGCGATGGTCAACTCACTGCTGGCCGTGACGAAGAACCGGTCCGGCTGCCCCTGGCTACCGTCCCGGGTCCAGAAGACCTGCCCGAGGCTGACCGTGGCCCCGGTGGCCGGGTTCTGGAACACGCCGAGAATGACCGAGTAACTGCTGCCGCTGCGCAACCCGACCGGACGGGAGGCACCCGTCGCTTCGTTGCGCTCCGACTTGTAGTAACCCAGGACGTACGAGCGCAGCGAACGCTCCCGGGTCTCGGCCCCAGCCGCCTTGTTGTACGAAATCTTGTGCGCCGGAAGTAGCAGAGTAGTGATCGCGTCCACCACGGTCGACTTGCCGGACCCGATGTCGCCGGTGAGCAACGCGTTGGCGGTACCCAGTTGAAAGGTCCAGACTCGCCCGTCGAAGGTGCCCCAGTTGCGCAGCTCCAGCCGCAGTAGCCGGAATCCGGCAAGCGGTGCGATCGCGTCCGGCGTCGATGGTTCGGTCATCGAGCGGCCCTCCGGTCACTGTTACTGGCATGGTCAGGGTCGAGCTCGGCGGCGTACTCCGCCAGGCGGGCGTCGAATTCGGCGAGCCACTGGCCGTCGACGAAGGCCTTGATGATGCGCCGCACCTCGTAGCTGGCGTCCCCGTCGTTGATCCGGCGCAGGAAGCCAAGTTCCACGACCTTGCCGAGGTGCGTGTCGATCTGGTCCATCAGTCGTGCCTCGCCGATCGAGGTCGGCATGAAGGTCGTGAGCATGTCGACGATCTGCTGCCGGGTGAGGACCAGCCGGGTGTCGCTGTTGTTGGTGTCGAACTCGGCCAGTTTCTTGCGCAACAGGGCCAGCAGCAGGCTGATGTGGAAGGAGAGCGACCGGCGGGGGATCAGTCGGGGCACCGCCGACGCTTCGGCATCGGCCTCCTCGGGGCGGGAACGGAGAAAGGCGTACCCCTCGGCCTCGTCGATCACGACGGTCAGCCCCAGCACCGCGACGTAGTCCCGGACCTGGGGCTGTAGTTGCGTCAGGTGCTGCCACGGGACCGGATGAGCATCGCGGTAGACCGCCCCTTTCATCAGGTGGGTCACCGCAATCGAAAGGTCCGGCTCCGCCTGCCGGGCTGCCCTGGTCATACTCACCCGCTCTACGCAGTTCTACGGACAAATGCCACGGCAGGTGTCGCCGCCTCGCGGAGCTGACCGTCGCTGTCGCGCCAGCGCACCTGCTCCCGATTCCGTTCATCGAACACGACGTCGAAGTCGTCGTCGTGCAGCGACAGATAGGTCATCAGCTCCGCCAGCCCCTGCTCCAACGGGTACTCGGCCACCAACTCGGGCAGTGAGACCTGGGTGGTTCCGACGAGCGCGGCGCGGACGTTCCCGCCCAGCCGCACCGGATCGACGTGCACCTGCTCGAACAACGCCGACACGTCCACGTCGAGCGGTTCGGCGTCGACGCTGCTGCTGTCCAGCACCTGTTTCACCCGCGGCTGGTACAGCGGGCGTTCCATCGGCAACACGATCTGCGGTGCCATGGCGTCGATCTCGTACGTGATCATGGCGGTCGACTGGTCCCGAAGGGCCAGGCCCTTCGACTCGATGCCGCGCAGGATGTCCATCACCCGACGGTTCTCCAGCCAGACCTGGTCGTCCAGGAACCGGCGCAGCTGCTCCGACAGGAGTCGTACCGTGGCCTGGGTACGCTCCGCCGCGTCCAGCCAGTCATAGTGGATACGTCGCATCCTCGGGTCGGACTCGCCGATCACGTCCAGGGACTGCACCCGGGTAAGCAGATCGCTGAACTCCTGCTGGCGCTGCGGAGAAAGCAGGAAGTCGTAGAAGGCGTGGAAACTGCGGCCCTGGTCAGATTCGGCAATGTCGGTGCGGCTGCCCACCACCTCGTCGAGGAGCTGCCCCTTCGATCCGTCCCAGGTGGCAATCTGTTCCCGCAGCCCTCGGTCGAGGATACGGAAGTTCGCTTCGACCTCGCGGAAGTCGGCGAGCAGGCCGCGCGCAGTCGACACGAACTGCTGGTACCGGTCGCGTTGTCCCGCCGGGTCAAGCAGGTCGACCTCGCCCGCCTGGACCTTGGCGATCTCGGCGTCGATTTCCGCGCGTCGGGCCTCCAGCTCCCGCAGCCGCAGCTCCGGATCGGTTTCCGCGCCGAAGGCCATCTGCCGCAGCAACTCCAGCGCGATGTTCAGCCGGGACTCCGTACCGACGAAGGAGCGTTCGCGTAGGGAATGCACCCAGGTCAACGCACGCTCGACCGCCGGGGTCGCGTCGAAGTGCACCACGTCGGAACCGGGCGGGTAGTACTTGCGCAACCAGCCGACCTCCGGCTGAGCCCAGTCGTCCAGGTATGCCTTTGCCGTACGCGGAAACGTGCCTTCGCCAAGTCGCTCGTTGAGTGCGAAGAGTTCGTCGTCCAGTCGCGCCGCCAGCTCCGGCGCGGCGATGGAGCGGACGTTCTCCTCGACGAACACCCGCCCGAGAAAGCTGAGCACCAACGCGGCGTGGTCGGCACGCAGCAGCCGCCAGGCATGGCTGTTTCGACGAAGCCACTCCAGGTCGTCGAACTCCATCAACCATCCTCACCCGGTACGTCCACGCTCGGCCAACACGCCGACGCTCAATGCTACGGGCCGGCAACTCGCACGACCAAGACACGATCGACGAGCATGAGGTTCGGATACTAGGGGACAAGCGTGACATCTTCGTTGTCACTGACGCGCACTCTCGTGTCGACCCATTGCCAGTAGTCTCCGCTGGCGTTTCTTCGCTCCCGCAGAGCCTGGCACCGATAGCCGGTATCCGCCGGATTCAGATGTTCTCCCCGGTTGACCAAACTCGGGGCGGGAATGTCGTCGCAGCGCAGTTCACGGGCGCGGAGTTCGGGAAAAACCTCGTCCATCTTCCACCACAAGTGGTAGACCTTCTTCGCGGCAAGTAACGCTACCGGCGGTGGCACTACAGAATACGAAACCCAATGCTTCGTCTTGCTCTTTCAGCGTCGAGTCGACGTTGACATTCCCGCCGCGCTGCCCGGCCAGTCAGCAAATCCTGCCAGGGGCAAGCACACGCGTGGATATTGCCGCGTCAGAGGCGTGACTCGACCAACGAGAGTCAAGTCAAGATCGGTCGCATGATCTGGCACGGCATCGCATGATCAGACACTGCGCTAGGAGCAGATAGAACGAAAAACGCCCTGGTGGTGGGATTCTGTCCCTCACCAGGGCGTTTCATAAGGGTGGAGCCGAGGGGACTCGAACCCCTGACCCCCACACTGCCAGTGTGGTGCGCTACCAGCTGCGCCACGGCCCCCTACTGCTTGCCTCGATGTCAGCGACTCTCGCCCCTGACCTCTCGGCTTCGTCCTGATCTCTCAGGCCCGCGCAGAATATTACACATGCCCGGCGGCCCCGTCATCTTCGAGGGGTCCCCCTCCGACTGGCCGCCCGCTTCATCCCGCTATAGACCAGTTCAGTCGGGTCAGTTCAGCGCCACATCTGACGGGAAGTGCGCAACGGCGGACATGATCCCGCCCTGCCGGCGCAGCACCATCGACCACAGGTCCTCCGGCCGTTCCACGAACGCGTCGCCGGGCAGCGCGTCCAGTACGAACCACGACCCGCCGGAAATCTCCGCCTCCAGTTGACCCGGCGACCAACCCGCATAACCGGCGAAGACCCTGATTCCGCTGATGCCCTCCCCCCGGAGCCGGTCCGGGTCGGCGGAGAGGTCGACCGTACCGATCGCGCCGGTGATCGGGTGGAAGCCCTTCAACCGACGCACCGGGGTACGCATCCGGGCCAGGCAGATCGCCGACTCGGGCTGGACGGGCCCGCCCTCGAAGAGCACCGCCGGGTCGCGGGCCAACGCACCCCAGTCCCCGAGTACGTCGGAGACCGCCACCTCGGTCGCCCGGTTGAGTACGACGCCCAGCGCACCGCCGGCCTCGTGCGCGACGAGCAGCACCACGGTGCGGTCGAAGTTGGGATCCTTGAGCGCGGGCGTAGCCACCAGCAACCGCCCGGTCATCGACTCCATGGACCGTCCCCCGATCGCCTGCCCCTCCCCATGCATGCCAGACGCCACTATCCGTGCGCCGATACGCAGAACTCGTTGCCCTCGGGATCGGCGAGCACCGTCCAGGTCAGCCCGGATGTGCTCGGATCCCGGAGGACTGCCGCCCCGAGGCCGACGAGCCGGGCGACCTCTGCCGCAGGATCGTCGGCCAACCAGTCGACGTGCACCCGGTTCTTGCCGACCCGGGGCTCGGCGACCCGTTGGAGGCCGATCTTCACCCGGTCATCGTCGGCGGGTGGACCAAGGATCACGAACTCGTTTTCGTGCTGCCATTTCAGCTCGTAGCCGGCCGCCTCGGCCCAGAACTTCGCCAGCTGTCCGGGATCGACGCAGTCGATGGTCACCATGCGCGCTGTCAACGCCATGCATCGCACCCTACTTGTCCGACTGGCGGTGGTTAAGGTCTGGAGGCGGCCAGACGGATTGTGTACGAAGGGGAGGCCCGTGGGTCCTGTAGCAGAAATCGCCGTCATTGGAGGCTCCGGCCTCTACGCCCTGCTGGACAAGGCGGTTGAACACACCGTCGAGACACCGTACGGCGCACCGTCCGACCCGATCACGATCGCCGAGCTCGGCGGCCGTACGGTGGCGTTCCTGCCCCGGCATGGTCGGGATCACCGCCACCCACCGCACCTGATCCCGTACCGGGCGAACCTGTGGGCGCTGCGCTCCATCGGCGTACGGCAGATTCTCGCCCCGTGTGCGGTCGGTGGCCTCCGTCCCGAGTTCGGTCCGGGCGCGTTCGTGGTGCCCGACCAGCTCATCGACCGGACCTCGGGCCGGGTGCAGACCTACTACGACCAGGGCGCGGTGCACATCTCCTTCGCCGACCCGTACTGCCCGACCGGCCGGAGCACGCTGCTGGCGGCGGCCGGCCAACGGGGTATCGCGGCCACCGACGGCGGGACGGTGGTGGTGGTCGAGGGGCCACGCTTCTCCACTCGGGCCGAGTCCCGCTGGTACACGGCGATTGGCGGCAGTGTGGTGAACATGACCGGGCACCCGGAGGCGGTGCTCGCCCGCGAGCTGGCCCTCTGCTACAGCTCGATCGCCCTGGTCACCGACCTGGACGCCGGGGTGGAGGGGGAACACGGGGTCACCCAGGAGGAGGTGTTCCGGGTCTTCGGGGAGAACAGCGCCCGGCTGCGGGACCTGCTGCTGGACGCGGTCGCCGCGTTGCCGCTCACCCGCGAGTGTCCGTGCGTCCACGCACTGGACGGCATCACGCTTCCGTTCGAGCTGCCCTGACCGTTCGAGCTACCTCGACCGTTCGAGCTGCCCTGACCGTTCGAGCTGCCGTGAGCGGACTGCCCCATTATTCCGCTACACCCGATTAGGGTGATGTGAAACGCAGTCGCGGAAAGCTACGGTTCGCCGGGGGCGGGAGGCGGTCATGGCAACGGTGCGGGACGTGACCTACGACCTGCTGCGTGACCTTGGCCTGACCACCGTCTTCGGCAACCCCGGCTCCACCGAGGAACCATTCCTCCAGGAGTTTCCCGCCGACTTCACCTACGTACACGCTCTCCAGGAGGCGTCAGCGGTCGCAATGGCCGACGGGTACGCCCAGGCGACCGGCAAGCCCGCCCACGTCAACCTGCACACCGCACCGGGCACCGGCAACGGGATGGGCAACCTGGTCACCGCCTGGCACAACAAGACCCCGCTGATCGTGACAGCCGGGCAGCAGGCCCGCCCGATGCTGCTGCTCGAACCCCGACTGACCAGTCCCCGGGCAACCGAACTGGCCCAGCCGTACATGAAGTGGAGCTACGAACCGGTCCGGGCCCAGGACATCCCGGCGGCGATGATGCGCGCCTACGCCATGGCCGTACAGCCGCCCGCCGGGCCGGTCTTCCTCTCCCTGCCCCTGGACGACTGGTACCAGCCAGCCGACGGCACCCCCGTCGTACGTCAGGTGAGCACCCGGATCGCCCCCGACCCGCAACGGCTGCGACACTTCGCCGACCTGCTCGCCCGCAGCCGTACGCCGCTGCTGGTGACCGGCGCGGCGGTGGACCGGGGCGGCGGCTGGCCGGCGGCGGTACGGCTGGCCGAGAAGCTACGCGCCCCGGTATGGTCCTCCCCCGCCCCGGAACGGGCCAGCTTCCCCGAGGACCACCCGCAGTTCCAGGGCGTCCTGCCGTACGCCATCGGGCCGCTCGCGGATCGGCTGCGCGGCCACGACGTGGTGTTGGTGGTCGGGGCACCGGTCTTCCGCTACTACCCCTACGTGCCCGGCGACTACCTGCCTCCGGGCACCCGGCTGTTACACGTCACCGACGACCCCGACGAGGCGGCCCGCGCCCCGGTTGGCGACAGCCTGCTCGGCGACGCGACGGTCACCTGTACGGAGTTGGCCGAGCTGCTGCCCGACTCGGACCGGCCGATGCCCTCGCCCCGCCAGGCGGCACCGGCCCCGGCCGACGGGCTGCCACTGTCGCCGGAGGCGCTCTTCGCCACGCTGGCCGGCAACTGGCCGGCCGACGGCGTACTCGTGCAGGAGACCCCGTCGAACCTGACCGCGTTGCGGCGCCACCTGCCGATCACCCGCCCCGCGTCCTACTTCACCATGGCCAGCGGCGGGCTGGGTTTCGGTCTGCCGGCCGCAATCGGCATCGCCCTCGGCGAGCGGCACACCGGCCGGAACCGACCCGTCATCGCGGTCATCGGCGACGGTTCGTTCCAGTATTCGATTCAGGCGTTGTGGACCGCGGCGCAGCTCCGGCTGCCGGTGGTGTTCGTCGTACCGGTGAACTCGCAGTACGCGATCCTCAAGGCGTTCGCCGAGTTCAAACACGCGCCGGGAGTACCCGGGCTGGACCTGCCCGGGCTCGACATCCCGGCGATCGCGGCCGGCTTCGGCTGCCAGGCTCGCCGGGTCGAGACGCCCGACGAGATCGCCGAAGCACTGCGTACCGCCCTGGCCGTCGACGGGCCGACCGTACTCGCCGTACCGATCAGCACCGAGGTGCCGCCGATCCTGGAAGGCGCCGCCCGCTGATCCGGCTTGTTGTAAGGAAGGGCCCCTTCTTATCGTTTTTTGCATAGGAAGGGGCCCTTCCTAACACCCGAAAGCCTGAAGACGCGCACTCGCTCCAGCCAGATGGCCAGATATCAGCTGTGGGTAAGCGGCAACGGTGCGCCGGAATCAGCTGTGGGTGAGCAGCAACGGTGCGCCGGTGACCGCGTCGAGCACCGTACGGGGTCCCAACGGCGTGGCGAGGGTGACCGTAACCGGATGGATCACCAGTTGTTCCGTGCACACCCCGCTCGGGCGGGTCACCCGGCCGCTCACCACCACCGTGTCGTCGCGTTCCAGCACCAGCGGGGTGATGTCCTTGTCGCAGGCACCGACGCCGAGCCGGTAGGTCAGTTTGTTGCCGTCCACGGCTGCGACGCTCTGCGCTGAGACGAGGTCGGTGCCGGGCTGGAGCGGCGCGACGGATGGCGACGGTACCGCCCCGACGGCCGATGACGCGACCGCCACCCGGGCCACCGGCGAGGACAGCTCCTCGACCGTGAACAGCCAGGCTGGCACCTGGGCTTCGCCCCGACTGGTACGGATGGCGACGGTGCCAAGCTGGGCCCCGGTCACGGTCAACGGGATACACGCGGTGCTCGGGGTCGAGCTGACGCTGCCATCCGGCCCGGTCGCGGTGGTGGGCGGCGGGGTCGCCGCCCGCGCCGGGCATGGTGGCGGGTCGCCCTGGTCGATCTGCCGGTACGCGTCAACGGCGCTCACCAGCGGCACGGTGAGGCTGCCGTCCGGGAAGTTGATGGTCCCATCTGCCGGACTGGTCGACGGCAACTCGACCTGCTGGCGGTACCAACCAGCGAGGAACGCCTGTCGGGTGTCGTCGGAGAACTTCGGGGCGGCCGGTAACACGGTGGCGTCCTGCACCGGGACGTACCCGGTTTGCCAGGGTTGCCGGTTCGGTGCCGTACGCCAAGCGGCCGCGACGTCCGATGCCCGCTGTTCGAAGCCTGCCGTACCTCGGTCCGGCAGCGAGTCGCCAGGGGCGGGGCCAGCCTGCTGCGCGCAGGCGGCGATCGTCATCAACAGCGGAAGGCCCAGCAGGACCGAGAACCGGCGCATGCCAGGTGAGACGTGACCGCCCGGGACCTGGTTCCACCGGCACGACAGAGACCCTCGGACGGGGGAAAAGACCCGCCAGAAGGGTGAACCGACCCCGTTGACAAACAGACCCGCAGTGAAGGGATCAGGCCCGAAGAAGCAAGCACTGCGGCCCCGCTCGGTCTGGCAGGAAGCACTGCGGCCCCGCTCGGTCTGGCAGGAAGCGCTACGGCCGCGGTCGGTACGACAGAAAGCACTGCGGCCCCGGTCGGGATGACCGGGGCCGCAGTGTCGTCCGTGGAGGTGCCGGGAATCGAACCCGGGTCCTTCGGCGCCTTGACAGGGCTTCTCCGAGCGCAGCTCGCTATGCCTCTACTCGGCCCCTCCGATCACGCGAGCGAGTCGGTGTGACGGGCCCAGTCGCTGATTAATCTCGCCGCACGAACCCCGCGACCGGGTTCGATTGGCCAGCCCTCTAGCTGATGCCGGCAAACTGGGTCGAAGGCGCTCCCAGGCCGACAGACTTGCTACTCGCCTCAGGCGGCGAGAGCGAAGTCAGCGCGATTTTGCTTGGCGCTTATTGGTTTCCGACGACCGATTCACGAGACGACGTCGGCTTCCTCGGCTCGCTTCCCCTGCCGCAACGTACGAAGTCGAAACCAGTCACCCCCTAGTTGGCTGCCACTGTGTGTCGCAGCTATCCAAGACTAACGCCTCCGCCGCACGATCTCATCCCGGATATCGCCGGGTTGAGCGGCCAACGGCTGACCGGCCAGACAAAACCACCCAGACGTGACGAAGATCTCAGAGGATGACAAGCCGCAGGAGCTACTCCATGCCCTTGTCGCGGCGACCTGCGGCCCGCCGAATCTCTCGCTCGGCGTCCCGTTTGGCCAGGTCCTGCCGTTTGTCGTACGACTTCTTGCCTCGGGCGAGCCCGATCTCCACCTTGGCCCAGCCATCGGAAAAGTAGACCGACAGCGGAACCAGGGTGACCCCGGTCTCCTGGAGCTTGCCGGTCAGCCGGCTGATCTCGATCCGGTTGAGCAGCAGCTTGCGAGTACGCCGGGGTTCGTGGTTGGTCCAGGTGCCCTGGGTGTACTCCGGGATGTGCATCCCGTACAGGAAGAGTTCGCCGTCGCGTTCCTGCGCGAATGCGTCGACCAGTGAGGCGTGACCGGCGCGCAGGGACTTGACCTCGGTTCCGGTCAGTGCCAGACCCGCCTCGTAGGTGTCAACGATGGCGTAGTCGTGACGCGCCTTCCGGTTGGAGGCGACGACCTTCCGCCCCTTCTCCCGTGGCATCTTGCGTCCCCACCCCTTCCGCTTCTCGCTGGACAGCTCCCCGGCGGTCAGCTCCCGCCGGGTAACGACAGCTCCCCGGCGGACGGTTCCGCGCCGGACAGCCGCGCCATGCTACCCCGAAAGGAAGGGCCCCTTGTTATCGCTTTTTGCGTTGGAAGGGGCCCTTCCTAACCTCAAGGCGAAGCTAGACCCGCAGGTAGAACCGCAGGGTGACCCAGGCGGTGATCGCGCTGAACAGGCCACCGACACCGGCCATCACCGGGAACATAAGCAGCACACTGCTCCATTCCACCGGAGTCATCAGTGTGGTCAGGTCCCGTAGCGCCCCGTCGAGCAGGAAGATCTTGGCCACCACCAGGGCACCGAAGCCGAGGATCGAGCCGAACAGACCGGCCACCACCGCTTCCAGCACGAACGGTGCCTGGATGAACCAGTTGGAGGCACCGACCAGCTTCATGACCGCCACCTCGCGGCGTTTGCTGTAGGCGGCGACTTGGATGGTGTTACCGACCAGCAGGAGCGCGGCAATCGCCATCACCGAGGCGGCGACCAGAGCCATGTTCTGTACGGACCCGAGAATGGCGAAGATCTTGTTGAGTAGTGTCCGCTGGTCGACGATCTCCTCGACGCCGTCCTTGTCCTTGAAGTTCTCAAAGATCTGCTCGTACTGCTGGGGATTCTTCAGCTTGACCCGGAATGACTCGGGCAACTGATCCGGCTTGACGTTGTTCACCAGATCCGGGGCGTCCCGGAACATGTCCTTGAACTGTTCGTACGCCTCCTCCTTGGAGACGTACCGCACCTCGTCGACGAGTGGATCGGCCTCCAGCTGCGAGTTGAGGTCGGTACGCTGCGCGTCGGGGATCGCGATGTCAAGGAAGACGGCCACCTCGAACTTGTCGAAGTACCACTCCTTCATGCTGTTGACCTGCAGATACATCAGACCACTGGCACCCAGCATGGTCAACGACACCGCCATCGTGATGATCATCGCGATGGACATGGTCACGTTGCGCCACAGCCCGACGAGCACCTCGGACAGGACGTATTTCAAGCGCATCGGGGGTTCCTTCCGGATCTCCGCAAGAGTTGTTCGTCGTCATCGACCGGAATCCGGCCGCCGCGTCGCCCAGGACTGGGCGACGCTCGGGCCGAACGGAGGTCGGGTCAGTGCCAACCGGTCGGCGCGGCGCAGAGCCGGCTCACCCGTACACGCCGCGAGCCTGGTCACGAACGATGCGACCGCTCTCGATCTCGATGACCCGGCGGCGCATCTGGTTCACGATGTTGGAGTCGTGCGTGACCATCACGACGGTCGTACCGGTGCGGTTGATCCGGTCCAGTAGGCGCATGATCTCGATCGAGGTATCCGGGTCGAGGTTTCCCGTGGGCTCGTCGGCCAGCAGGATCAGCGGCCGGTTCACGAACGCCCGGGCTACGGCTACACGCTGCTGCTCACCACCGGAGAGCTCGTGCGGGTAACGGTGTTCCTTACCACCGAGCCCGACCAGTTCGAGCACCTCTGGCACCACCCGTCGGGCGACTGCCTTGGTCTTGCCGATGACCTCCAACGCGAATGCGACATTCTCGTACGCCGTCCGGTTCGGCAGCAGTCGGAAGTCCTGGAACACGCAGCCGATTGAGCGTCGGAAGGCTGGTCGCTTCCAGGATCGCATCGCGGTGACGTCGCGGCTGTTCACGACGACCCGCCCCTTGTTCGGGCTGACCTCGTGTAGCAGCAGCTTGATGATCGTCGACTTACCGGAGCCGGAGGGACCGATGAAGAAGACGAACTCACCCTTCTCGATCGACACCGAAACGTTGTCCAGCGATGGCCGGGACGCCTTGGGGTACGTCTTCGTCACTTGCTCAAGCTGAATCACGGGTGGTGAGTCTACGCGCTGTGACAAAAACGCCAAGTCCGACGCCCGTGCTCCCCGCCCGTTTTGTCGGGAAGGGAGCATTCCCTGGTCACAGCCCTGGCGTGAGCCAAACTCGGGTCAGCGCGCCTCGGCTTCGAGCTGCTGCTGCTTCCGCCAGCGGATTCCCGCTTCGATGAAGGAGTCCAGTTCGCCATCGAAGACGGCGGTCGGATTGCCGGTCTCCTGCTCGGTTCGCAGATCCTTCACCATCTGATAAGGATGCAGG
This sequence comes from Micromonospora sp. NPDC003197, assembly GCF_053590565.1. Lineage (NCBI taxonomy): Bacteria > Bacillati > Actinomycetota > Actinomycetes > Micromonosporales > Micromonosporaceae > Micromonospora > Micromonospora sp. NPDC003197. The sequence goes on from NZ_JBSFTE010000007.1 coordinate 89,646, forward strand.
ACGTAGGACCGCATCTGGTCGCCCCACGAACCGGCCACGTCGACCTTGAGCCCTTCGAGCTTGGCCTGCTCCTCCTGGCGCTTGCGCTCCAACAGCCGGGCCTGGAGCACGCGCAGCGCCGACGCCTTGTTCTGCAGCTGCGACTTTTCGTTCTGACAGGTGACCACGATGCCGGTCGGAATGTGCGTTATCCGGACGGCAGAGTCGGTGGTGTTCACGCTCTGTCCACCTGGACCCGACGAACGGTAGACGTCGACCCGCATCTCGTTCTCGGGAATGTCGATGTGATCGGTCTGCTCGGTCACGGGCAGTACGTCCACACCGGCGAAGCTGGTCTGCCGCCGCCCCTGGTTGTCGAACGGACTGATTCGCACCAGCCGGTGCGTACCCGATTCGACACTGAGCGTGCCGTAGGCGTACGGGGTCTTGACCGCGAAGGTGGCCGACTTGAGCCCGGCCTCCTCGGCGTACGAGGTCTCGTAGACCTCGGTCGGGTAGCCGTGCCGCTCGGCCCAGCGCAGGTACATCCGCAGCAGCATCTCCGCGAAGTCCGCTGCGTCAACGCCACCGGCCCCGGCCCGGATCGCCACCAGCGCCTCGCGGGAGTCGTACTCCCCGGACAGCAGGGTACGAACCTCCATCTCCTGGATCGCCTTGCCCAACCCGCCGATCTCGGTCTCGACCTCGGTCAGGGCACCGGAATCACCCTCCGCCTCGGCCAGTTCCAGCAGCACGCGCGCGTCGTCGAGCCGGGAGCGCAGGCTCTCCAGCTTGCTGATCTCGCCGTTGACGTACGACAACTTGGAGGTCACCTGCTGCGCACGGGCCTGGTCGTCCCACAGGTCCGGCGCGGAGGCCTCCTCTTCGAGCTTCATCTTGTCCCGGCGCAGCCGGTCAAGATCCAGCACTGCCTCGATGTTGCGCAGCGTGGCGTCGAGGTCCTTGAGCTGTTCGGCGTAATCGGCAGCGGTCACGACAGTCAAGAGTACGTGGCCCGGTCCGAGACCAGGGCACCTGCCACGACCATCGACCTCACCAACGATCGACTGGGCATCTCCCCGGCGATCAACGAACGGTCCGCCGATGATCAATCAGCAGCTCACTACCGATCCACCAACGTCTCGCTGGTGATCAACCAGCGTCTCGCCGAGAGATCAGCCGGCGATGGTCAGCTGGTGGGTGCGGTCTTCAGCCAGGACAGTGCGGCCTTGTGGTAGGCGACAGCGAACTCCAGGGCAGCGGCTCCGTAGGTGTCCCCCGCCTTCTTCGCGTCCTTGGCCTGCTCACGGGCGCTGGCCAGGGCTGCGGTGTGGTATTCCCCCGCCGTGGCGTAGAGGTTGCGCAGCTGGTTACCCGAGTGTTGCTCACCGAAGGCGACCCGCAGGGCGATGGGGTTGCGCACCGTACCCCCGGTGGGGTTTTCGACCAGCCAACGGGAGAAGGTCCGCTTGCCGGCGGCGGTGATCGCGTACGGCTGGCTGGAACGTGGACCGGGCTTCCCGAGTCGTACGTAGCCCTGCTCTGCCAACGCTGGCAGTTCCCGGTAAACCTGACTGCGGGTCATCGACCAGAACGGTGCAAGCCGACGTTCGGCGGCGGCCATCAGTTGCCCGCCGGTCATCGGTCCTTCGTGAAGCAGCCCCAGAAGCGCGGCTGCGGTTGGGTTGATTCCAGATTCCGCCATGCCCCATACGCTGCCACTTTGCAGTCGTCCCGTCCAGGATTTGACATAATCGCCACCGGTTCGTGTTCCAATGTGCACTGTCTGTGGCGGACTGTCCGGTGAGGACGATCGATATCTGCGAGCGAGCTTGATCGATCAAATAGCCATGCGGCGAAGCACACTCGGTGTGACGCCGCACGCTCGGCGCCGCCGACCAAGCCGGACCCAATCCTCGAAGAAAATTACCTCAAATAGTACTATTTGCCGCATCCGCGTCAGCCAGGCTAAGCAAATCGGACGGATCCCGCGCGGGGTTCCCCGGGCATTGCCCCGATTGGGGAGCTCAGCTCATGTGCGGGTAGCGGTGGCCCGTCGCCGGCACGAAGGTTTCCTTGATCGTCCGGGGTGACGTCCATCGCACCAGGTTGTGCCAGGAGCCGGCCTTGTCGTTGGTGCCACTCGCCCGAGCCCCGCCGAACGGCTGCTGCCCCACCACCGCCCCGGTGGGCTTGTCATTGACATAGAAGTTTCCGGCCGCGTACCGCAGCTCCCCGGCCGCCCACTCGATCACCCGGCGGTCGGTCGCGAAGATCGAGCCGGTCAACGCGTACGGGGCCACCGCCTCGGCCTGCCGCACCACCGCCTCGAACCGGGCGTCGTCGAAGACGTGCACACCGAGGATCGGGCCGAAGTACTCGGTGGCGAATGACTCGTGCTCCGGGTCGTCGCACTCGAACAGGGTCGGTTGGACGAAATAGCCCACCGAGTCGTCGGCGCTGCCCCCGGCCAGGACCCGGCAACTGTCGGCGGTGGAGATCAGGTCGAGCACGGCGGTCTGCCGGGCGAACGCCCGCCCGTCGATCACCGCACCACCGAAGTTGGTGAAGTCGGTGACGTCGCCGTACCGCAGCGATTCGACGGTTGCCACGAGCCGGTCCCGCAGCCCGTTCTCCCAGAGCGAGCGGGGCAGGTAGGCCCGGGACGCCGCCGAACACTTCTGCCCCTGATATTCGTAGGCTCCCCGGACCAGCGCGGTGCAGAGGGCAGCTGTGTCCGCACTGGCGTGCGCGACGACGAAGTCCTTGCCGCCGGTCTCGCCGACCAGCCTCGGATAGCTGCGGTAGCTGGCGATGTGCTGCCCGACCGTTCGCCACAGCTGCTGGAACACCCGGGTCGACCCGGTGAAGTGGATGCCGGCCAGGTCCGGGGCGGCCAGGGCCACCTCGGAGACGGCGAGCCCGTCACCAGTGACCATGTTGATCACGCCGGGCGGGAGGCCGGCCGCCTCGAACAACCGCATCGTGAAGTGGGCGGCGAACTGCTGGGTTGGGGCCGGCTTCCACACCACGGTGTTACCCATCAGGGCTGGCGCGGCCGGCAGGTTCGCCGCGATGGCGGTGAAGTTGAACGGGGTGATCGCGTAGACGAACCCCTCCAGAGGCCGATGGTCGAACCGGTTCCACGTGCCGGGTGCCGAGGCCGGCTGCTCGGCCAGCAACTTCCGGGCGAATGCGACGTTGAACCGGAAAAAGTCGATCAGTTCGCAGGCGGAGTCGATCTCCGCCTGGACGACCGTCTTCGACTGGCCGAGCATGGTCGCGGCGTTGAGGGTGTCCCGCCACGGTCCGGCGAGGAGGTCCGCCGCACGGAGGAACACCGCAGCCCGCTCCTCGAAGGACAAATCACGCCACATCGGGGCGGCTTCCATGGCGGCCGTCACCGCCGCCCGCGCATCCGCGTTGGTTGCGTTGTGGGTGACCCCCAACACGTGCTGATGCCGGTGCGGCTGCACGACGTCAATCGCCGCACCCCCGCCCATCCGCTGCTCACCGCCGATGCTCATCGGCAACGACAGCTGGTCGGTGGCGAGTTCCCGGAGCCGCCGGCGCAGCCCGGCCCGCTCGGTGCTACCCGCTGCGTAGCCGCGGACCGGTTCGTTGCGTGGTTCCGGTACGGAGAAGACGCCGTCCATCACAGGCTCCTGGTCGATCTCGACGACAAAGACGAAATCGGACCCGCCGCCGGCCCCAGGGTTGGTCGGAGACACGGCGGGACCCGCGCCAATCATCCCATCGACCGCCAGCATGTCCGACCCCACGATCACGCGGTGCCGACCCAGCGCCGGCGCGGACCGGCACCGCGCGGACCACACAGGATGCCCGCGTACGCTGAACAGCCGGCGGCCCACGAACGCCGTGTCCCGCCGCCCTACCGGTGCGGCGACCCGGGCACCCGTTGAAGGGGAGAAGATGACGAAGCAGTCCGGTGCCACCGAGGTCCCGTGCCCCGAGAGCTCAATCGAGCCCGGGCGGAACGCGGACGACCCGAGCGAGGCCGAACTGAACGCGGACGACCCGAGCGAGGCCGGGCGAAACACGGTCGCCTCGGACACCGAGGACGATCCGGCCGAGAAGCCCGAGGACAAGCTGACGGAGAAAGCCGAGAAGGCCGAGGACGAGCCGGCGGAGAAGGCCGACGACGAGGCGTCCCCCGCCGGCGACGCCGACGTGATCAGCGCCCCCGCCGCGAGCATCCTCGCCGTCCTCGCCATCGCCTGGCTCGCCGCGATGCTCTGGTCGGCGCAGCGGACCATCTCCTCATCCAGCGTCGACGCGATGACGATCACCTCCACGGCGTACGCGCTGCCCGGGGTGATCTCCGCCAGCCTGATCGGCGGTGCCGCCGTCGGTCTCACCCTGACCAACCTGCTGGCGTACTGGGGCGTGACCCGGGCCACGCCGCGCTTTGCTGGGGCGGTCGGCGGAGGCCTCGTCACCGGTCTGCTGGCCGCGCTCGCCGTGACCCTCAGCTACGGCGATGGCCCGACAATCATGGTGCTCGCCGGCACCGCCGCTGCGGCGGCCACCCTCGGAGGCATCGCCGGCGGACTGCGCAACGCGCCACCGGTTGGTGCCGTGGTCACCGCCGGCTTGGCGGCGTACGTGGTGGCCCCGCTGCTGAACCTCTTCGAAGGCCCGCTGATGGACCTTTACGGTGCCGGCGAGACCGAGGCGTCCCGGCTCGCCGCCGCCAACTGGTACTCCCGTACTGGCTGGATCATCAGCGGTCTGGTCGCCGGCCTGGTCGCGTTCGGCTACCTACGCTGGGCCCGACGCCGGGCGCTGGCCCGTGACGCCGGACACGCCCCGCTGCGCTGGACCGGTTACCTGATCGCGGGTGCCGGACCGGGCCTGCTGCTGGTCATCGCGGAGGTGCTCACCCGGACCGCCGGGGCCCGGGTGCTGGAGCTGGCCGGTGCGCTCAGCGAAGCCGACCGGGCGGTGCAGAGCATGCTCGGCACGTCCCGGGTCGACTACGCACTCGGGGTGCTCTTCGTGGGCGGGTTCGTCGCCCTCATCGCCTTCGGCCGCACGTTGGGCCCGGCGGCACCGGATCCGGTGGAGGAGGCGGGAGAGGTGGACCCGGCACAGCCCGAGAAGCAGCCTGCGGTCGGCGCTGGCCGCCCACAGAGCGACTAAGCCTCGACCCGAGCCGCTCCCCGCTCAGCCGACTTCGTGTAGCAGCAGGTCGAGCTCGGAGACGTCGTACCACTCCAGCTCGTGGTCCTCGGTGCCGTCGACGGTGAACTGAGCGTCCGGGTCACCGGCCAGCGCCTGCTCCACCACCGCCGTGGCGGCGACGACGGCGTCGACCGCCTCCGACCCGTCGACGTGGAGCGCGGCCACCGATCGGGGGTCGACCGGGCCATCCACCCGTACCGTACTGGAGCCGAGTTCGGTGTCGGTACGGTGCACCCGGTCGGCCGGCAGGTCCACCGAGACCACCACCCGCCGTGGCGGGGCCATCGGGTCGGCGTGCAGCAGCCGCAGGGCGCTCTGCGCGGCCCGGGTGAAGGCGACGTACTCCAGTTCCTCCTCGTCTCCCTCGGCGTACCACTCCCGCAGGGTCGGCGTGACGGCGTGTGCCTCGACGACGGCGAGTACCCCCGCCCGCCGTAGCTCGGCCAGGAGCGGGACGGTGGCCGGGAGGTACACCCGGACGGCTTGCTGTGACACCACTGGAGGACTCCTGGTTCGCCGTTGCGCACGGCCTCGGCCGCGCGGCGCCGATCACGTACGGCACCGTCCCCTGTCCTACACCGGACCGGCCCGGCCGCCAAACTCATCCGTCCCGGGTGTGTTCAGCGCCGCTCGATGGTCGGCTATCCGATTGGCGTGGTGAGCGGGTCGGCTGCATGGGTCAGGACTCCCGTCTCGGTCCGCACCGGGAACCCTTCGCGAATCCAGTACTCGATGCCACGTGGCCCTGTGTCATGCCGCAAAAAGTACGCGGAGCGGCGGCCCGCAGGAACCAGTGATCAACGGCGCCGAGCCGTGGTGCCCGCCGAACGGGTCGGCCTGGAGATCCTCGCCTTCGTCCGGCTCCGCTATCCCACCGGCAACTACCGACCGTTCCATGCCCTGCTCGACACGACGCCGGAGATCGTTGAGGCGCATCACGTCACCGGCGAGGACTGCTTCGTGATGAAGGTGGTCGCCCGGTCCATGCGTCATCTGGAGGAGGTGACCGGGCGGATCGGCGGCCTGGGCGCGGTCACCACCAGCGTGGTCTATTCGAGCCCGCTACCTGGTCGGGTTCTCGCTGTGGAGGCAACCAGGCAGTCGATGGCAAACTGAGGCAATCGCCCACTACCACGGGAGTGCATGTGACGCCCAGGTTCCTGCAGTTGTCCGATGTGGCCGCCGAGCTGAACGTGTCGGACTCGCAGGTCTACCACATGGTGCGCAGCGGCGAGTTGCCGGCGATCAAGGTGGGTGGCCGGGGTCAGTGGCGGGTCGAACGGGCCCGGCTGGAGGAGTACATCCAGCAGAAGTACACCGAGACCGCCGACTGGGTACGCACCAACCCGCTCGTCGAGCGCGAGCCAGATCAGTAACAAATCGCCTCATTTCCCGCAATTGCCAAGGTCGAAGCCGACTGCTGCCGGCTCGACCGCATTGACGCCTGCCACCATCTTGGCTACAAATAGAGCCTGTCGGAGGCAAACGAAAGCAAACGCAAGATCATAAGGAGCGGGGATGCGTGCCGTCCGGTCCAGGCCCCCAGTCCGTCCCGCCGTACGACTACGTGCCGCACCACCGCTCGACCCGCCCTACGACGACGAGTCCACCCCGCCGGCCTGGTCCCGGGGCTCCGCCGACCAGCTCACCTTCGAGCTGGCCTCCTCGCGGGGCGGCCGACCCGGACGCGGACGGCCGCCGGGCGGCCCGCCCACACCGACCGGCCCGCCCACGCCGGGCAGTCCTCCCACGCCCACCGGCCCGCCCACGCTGCCGGTCGAGGCGCTGGCCGCCGCTTCGACGGCGGCCCGGCAGGCGGCTCGTCGATTCCTCGGCACCTGCCTGGAAATCCTCAACGGTTACCGACCGGCGAACCAGATCCGGCCGTTGGTCCAGTCCGCCGAAGCCACCACGATCATCGGACAGCTGGCCGCCGGTAGCCGGCGGTTGGCGGCGTTCCACCCCGCCAACCGGCCCGCCGATGGGATCCAGCTCCGCCTGGTCCGAGTCTGCGAACCCCGACCCGGGATAGCGGAAGCGGCGGCGGTGCTGCACGCCGCCGGCCGTAGCTGGGCAATGGCGTTCCGACTCGAACGCCGCCAGGGCAGCTGGCTCGGTACGGTGATCCAGCTGCTGTAAACCGTGGCGGGCAGAAACGACGGAACCCGGGGCTCCACCTGTCGTACGAGGTGAAGCCCCGGGTCCTGAGGTCGTACGCCACCCGGGTCAGGCGTTTGGCCAGCCCGGATGTCGGTCAGGCGCCCCCGCCGGGCGCACCGTGGCAGCGCTTGTACTTGCGGCCCGAGCCGCACGGGCAGGGCGCGTTGCGCGACGGGCCGTTGCCGCTGCTCGCCTGGCTCGGCTCGGGACGCCGGGCCCCCGGCGGTACGGGCGACGCCTTGCCCACCCCGAGCGCTGGTGCCTGCGACTGTGGCTGCTGCACGGTCACCCCGCCAGCTCCCGCCTCGCCATCGATGGTGGGGGCGGAGTATTGCAGGCCCCTCGGCTGGGCGGCCCGGCCCAGGCCCTTGGCCCGGATCTCGACCGGCGGCTGGTTGAGCACGACCGGAGTCTCCTCCTCGGCCGGCTCCGGCTGCGCCTCCTCGACCTGGACGTCCAGGTTGTAGAGGAAGCCGACCGTCTCCTCCTTGATGCCGTCCATCATGGTGGCGAACATGTCGAAGCCCTCGCGCTGGTATTCCACCAGCGGGTCCCGCTGGGCGTAGGCCCGCAGACCGACACCCTCCTGGAGGTAGTCCATCTCGTAGAGGTGCTCACGCCACTTACGGTCGATAACCTGGAGCAGCACCATCCGCTCCAGCTGTCGCATCGCCTCCGTACCGAGCTGCTCCTCGCGCCGCTCGTAGGCGGCGTGCGCGTCTTCCTTGAGCTGGACGATCAAAAAGTCGACGTCCAGGCTGTTGCGCTCGCCGCCGGCCTCCTCCTCCAGGTCCTCGATGGTGACGCCGACCGGGTAGAGCTGCTTGAGGTTGGTCCAGAGCTGCTCAAGGTCCCAGTCCTCGGGGTAGCCCTCGGAGGTCGCCCCCGTCACATACGCCGTGATCACGTCATCGATCATGTTCTGCACCTGGTCGTGCAGGTCCTCACCGTTGAGCACCCGAAGGCGCTCGGCGTAGATCACCTGGCGCTGCTTGTTGAGCACCTCGTCGTACTTGAGGACGTTCTTGCGGATCTCGGCGTTCTGGCCCTCGATCTGGCTCTGCGCGCTCTTGATCTGCCGGGTGACCATCTTCGACTCGATGGGCACGTCTTCCGGGATGTTGAACCGCTCCATCACGGCCTCGACCGCACCAGCCCGGAACCGCTTCATCAGATCGTCCTGCAACGACAGGTAGAACCGGGACTCACCCGGGTCACCCTGCCTGCCGGACCGACCACGCAGCTGGTTGTCGATCCGCCGCGACTCGTGCCGCTCGGTGCCCAGCACGTAGAGCCCGCCGGCGGCGGCGACCTCATCGGCCTCCGCGTCGCACTCCTGCTTCCACTGCGGCAGGATCTCCTCGTACGCCTTCGCGTAGTCGTCGGCGTGCTCGACCGGGTCCAAGCCCCGCTGGTGCAACTCGTTGGCGGCGAGGAACTCCGGGTTGCCGCCGAGCAGGATGTCGGTGCCTCGACCGGCCATGTTGGTGGCCACCGTGACCGCACCCTTACGGCCCGCCTGCGCCACGATCTCGGCTTCCTTGGCGTGGAACTTGGCGTTCAGCACCGAGTGCGGGATGCCCCGGCGGCGCAGCAACTGCGACAGGATCTCGGAGTTCTCCACCGAAACCGTGCCGACCAGCACCGGCTGGCCGATCTCGTGCCGCTCGGCGATGTCCTCCACCACCGCGTTGAACTTGGCCTTCTCGGTCTTGTAGATGACGTCCGGCCGGTCGAGCCGCACCATCGGGCGGTGGGTCGGGATGGTCACGACACCGACCTTGTAGACCTTGTTGAACTCGCCCGCCTCGGTCTGCGCGGTACCGGTCATGCCGCCGAGCTTGTTGTAGAGGCGGAAGTAGTTCTGCAGGGTGATGGTGGCGAGGGTCTGGTTCTCCTGCTTGATCTCCACGCCTTCCTTGGCCTCGATGGCCTGGTGCATGCCCTCGTTGTAGCGACGGCCGTGCAGGATGCGGCCGGTGAACTCGTCGACGATCAGGACCTCGCCATCGCTGACGATGTAGTCCTTGTCGCGCTTGTAGAGTTCCTTGGCCTTGATGGCGTTGTTGAGATAGCCGACCAGCGGCGTGTTCACCGACTCGTAGAGGTTGTCGATGCCGAGCCGGTCCTCGACCTTGGCGACACCGCGCTCGGTCACCGCGACCGTACGCTTCGCGTGGTCGACCTCGTAGTCGCCCTCGCCGTCCTTACCCGGCTGCAACCGGGCGACCACCCGGGCGAACTCGCCGTACCAGCGGGCGGAGTGCTCGGCCGGGCCGGAGATGATCAGCGGCGTCCGGGCCTCGTCGATCAGGATCGAGTCGACCTCGTCGACGACGGCGAAGTTGTGGCCCCGCTGGACCAGTTCCTCCTTCGACCAGGCCATGTTGTCGCGTAGGTAGTCGAAGCCGAACTCGTTGTTGGTGCCGTAGGTGATGTCGCACTGGTAGGCGGCCCGGTGCTCGGCCGACGGCCGGTTGGGCAGGACCACCCCGACGGTCAGCCCGAGGAACTCGTGCACCCGGCCCATCCAGGCGGCGTCCCGCTCGGCGAGGTAGTCGTTGACCGTGATGACGTGCACGCCCTTGCCGGAGAGCGCGTTGAGGTAGACCGCCATGACCGAGGTCAGGGTCTTACCCTCACCGGTCTTCATCTCCGGGATGTTGCCGAAGTGCAGCGCCGCAGCACCCATCACCTGTACGTCGTAGGGGCGCTGGCCGAGCACCCGATGCGCCGCCTCCCGGGCGGTGGCGAACGCCTCCGGCAGTAGATCGTCGAGAGTCTCGCCGGCCTCGATCCGCTCGCGGTACTGATCGGTCAGGCCACGCAGTTCTTCGTCGGTGAGATCGACGTAGTCGTCCTCGATCGAGTTGACGGCAGCGGCGATCGCCTTGAGCCGGCGCACCATACGGCCTTCGCCAGCGCGGAGGACCTTTTCCAGAATCGACACGGATCAACGCTCCCCTAGACAGTCTGCCGAACCATCGTAGGCGCTGTATCGGGGCATTCGTCAGCCGCGCCGCTGACCAGGTTGATCGAATCAGACATTCCACCCTGCTCTCCCCTGATTCGAGGGGAAAAATGAGTTACGCCGAGTGCGAACAGACCGGAAGACTCGGCTTATGGAACTGGAACCCACCGAACTCCACGCCGACGGTCTGTTGCTCCGGCCCTGGCGTCCGGCCGACGCCGACGCGGTGTACCGGGCCTGCCAGGATTCGGACATCCAGCGCTGGACCACCGTTCCCTCGCCGTACCTGATGGAACATGCCGTCGGGTTCGTGAGCACCATGGCTCCGGCCGGTTGGGCGCAGCAGACCTTCGCCCCGTTCGCCGTCTGCGATGCCGAGACCGGCGAGGTGCTCGCCTCCTGCGGACTGGTCACCATCGACCCGGTCCTGCGCTCCGCCGAGGTGGGCTACTGGACCGCCCCCTGGGCCCGAGGGCGGGGGGTGGCGGTCCGCGCGACCCGGGCGATCAGCCGGTGGGCCTTTGACGTACTCGGCCTCCGGCGGCTCATCTGGCAGGCCGAGGTGGGCAACCACGCCTCCCGGCTGGTGGCGCTGCGGGCCGGTTTCCAGGTCGAGGGCCGACTGCGGCTCGCCGACCCCCACCCGCGAGGCGGGCCGGACGGCTGGGTGGGCTCGCTGCTTCCCGGTGATCTGACCGGGCCGCCAGCAGCTGGAGCGGCCGACCCCGACTCGCCCGCAGCCGAGCTGGCCGGCCCCGACTCTCCGGCACCTGGATCGGCCGGGCCCGGATCGCTCGAAACCCGCCGGGCCGGTGTCTTCGGTCGGCCCCAGCCGACGCTGGCCGGCACGGCCGGAGACGTCAAGATCCGGCTGCGGCCGCTGGCCGAGCGGGATGCGGACGCCCTCCTCACCACCTGCCGTGACCCGGAAACGTTGCGCTGGACCACGCTCCCCGAGAACTACCAGCGCACCGACGCGGACTCCTTCATCCGGGACTTCGTCCCGACCGCCTGGCGCCGAGGCTCCGGAGCCGAGTTCGCCATCGTCGACCCGGACGACAGCTACGCCGGATCCATCTCCCTGCGCCTCTCACCAACCGACCCCGGCCTGGCCGACGTCGGGTTCATGGCCGCACCGTGGGTACGCGGCCGAGGCTACGTGCCGGCCGCGCTGGTGGCGCTCTGCGACTGGGGATTCGAGGCGCTGGGGCTGGAGCGGATCGAATGGCGGGCCCACGTCGGCAACACCGCCTCTCGACGGGCAGCGGAGAAGGCCGGCTTCGTGTTCGAAGGTGTCGCCCGAAGTGCTCTCACCCAGCGGGGTCGACGAGTCGACGGGTGGGTCGCCGCGTTGCTGCCTACCGACCGGCAGCACACCGACTGACCGATGTCGCATCCGCTGACCGCATAATTGCGGTGGTGACAAGAATCAGACGGGTCAGGCCGAGCGGATTTCCGCTCGGCCTGACCCGTCCGGGTCGTACCACTCGGTGTCGTACCACTCGGTGTCGTACCGTTCGGTGTCAGGTCCTGAGGGAGATGATCCCGTAGTCGTACGCCTTACGCCGATAGACGACCTTGGGCCGCCCGGATTCCTTGTCGAGGAACAGGTAGAAATCGTGGCCGACGAGTTCCATCTGGAACAGCGCATCGTCGACGGTCATGGGCTCGGCCGGGTGCACCTTTTCCCGGGCGATGTGCCAGGGCTGGTCGTCGTCGTATTCGTCGTAGACCGGATCCGTGTCGGCAAGGTAGGCCGACTCCTCGGATCTCTCTGGCGGCGCCTCTTCCAGGGTGGCCAGCGAGCCGACGGCACCGGCTTCTACCACCGGCAGGTCCGCCGTGGCGGCAGCGACGGAGACCGGTGCGCGTCGACCATGGTGCACTCGGCGGCGATCGGCGGCCCGACGCAGCCGGGTGTCCAGCTTCGTGATCGCCACATCCAGCGCGCTGTAGAAGTCCTTGGCGCACGACTCTGCACGGATGACTGGCCCTCGGGAAACACAGGTGATTTCTACTCGCTGACAGTGCTCCGACTGTCGCGGATTGCGCTCGTGAAAAAGTTCGATGTCAACACGAATCAGCTTGTGGTCGTACCGTTCGATCTTCGCAAGCTTGTCGGCGACATGAACCCGGAAATGCTCCGGAACCTCGACGTTGCGGCCCTTGACCACGATATCCACGGATGACCTCCAAATGATCGGATGGTCGGTTTGAACTTCTTTTCCGGCCGCCGATCCCCCGGGGCTTCCCTTCGGCGTCGGCCGGTTTGTTGACGGCACGCCTCCTTTCAGCGCCGGGGGCGGGTGGAACACCCTTGGTACCCCTGCTAAAACAAACGCTAACGCCTCCTTCCTACCCAGTCACCCCTCCCAGCCAAGACCTTTCGAGAAGATTCCCACATCCACCACGATCAGGGGAAACAGGCGATACGGAGAGTCACCCGGCGTGTCGCTGGCGGATTCTCTCAGCGCGGGTGTAACGCACTGGGCGGCCGCGAGTACCGTCGTTGGGTCGCCGCGAGCACCGCCGCCGCGTGCACCATGACCCCATCGCCGACCAGCAGCCGGTTGATAGCCGCCAGCGTCGACCCGGTGGTCACGATGTCGTCCAGCAGCACCACCATCCGCCCCTCCGCCGACCGACGCAGCGCCGGCACCCGACCGGGTGGTAACCGGAACGCCGAAGCCGCTGCCGCACTCCGGCCCGCGCTGTCCAGTTCCACCGAGTCAGGCCGAGGGAGGGCGACAAGCGGCCGAGCCACCTCGACCGACCAGCCGGCCCGACGCAGTCGCCCGGCGGCGTGCCGGGTGAGCCGGCGCAGATGATCCCCGTGCCGGGTGCGGGCGGCCCGCGCGGTGGTCGGCACCGGCACCAGAAGGACCGGACCTCGTGGACCCACCGCCGCTGCCACCACCTCGGCGAGCAGCCGCCCCAGCGGCCGGGCCAGCCCGTGCCGACCCCGTTCCTTGTACGACAGCAGAGCCTCCCGCAGCTGGCCGTCGTACCCGCCGAGGGCCACACAGGCGGGCAGGCCGGGCGGGGCCGGGTCGGGGCGTACCAGCCGGGGCCGAAGTGCCTCCAGCGCACTGGCACAGGCAGCGCAGACGCCGTACCGCAGTGGGGTCCGGCTGGCCCGGCAACCAGCGCACTCCGCCGGCAAGAGCAGGTCGGCCAGTTCGGCCCAGACTCCGGTCATGTCGGTTCGCCGTCCGTACGATCGGTGCGCCGGCTCGATCAGTGGTGCGATCAGTAGAAGAAGAACGGGGCGCTGGGATTGTGCGACCCGGTCGGAGACCCCGTGCTGCGATCGGCGACCTGGTCCGGACCGATCCGCTCGAACGTGGAGAACCGGTCCGCACGGGCGATCGAGTTCGCCTCGTACATGACCCGACCCAGGGAGGGCGGGACCACCGGGTTGTTCGGGTAGGTGGCCAGATGGGTCACCCGCGTCTCGGTGTCGTTGTCGAAGGTCAGCTCCAGGGCCCCGTCGACCGTGATCTCGTAGATCGCCGGCCGGCTCCGGACCCCGGCCACGACGAGGGAGTTCTCCCCGCTCCACTCCACCGCGGAAAGCTCCCCCAACGAGGTGACCAGACGTCGGGCCGGTCCCGGGGTGGCGATGCCGTTGTCGACCGTCATGGCGGCGACATAGAGGTCGCCGCCGGCGATGAACGCGATCCGATGCCCGTCCAGGGACGCCCCCACGGCGGAGACGTCCGCCGGGGCGTTGGGCACCCTGACCTCGGTCAGCTTGGCGTCCGTACCGAAGCGGTAGAGCGTGCCGTCGGCCACGACCAGGCCGACCGACTGCCCGGGCTCGGTCCCCTTCAACCACACCGGGCGGCTCATCGTCTCGTACGTCTCAGGGCTCTGGGCGAAGGTCTGCACCAGGTCCTTGCCGGTACCTGTCGACAGGCGACGCCGGTCGTTCCCGGTCTTGGTCACCAGTGCCGCCAGTACGCCGGCACCGCCCCGGTTCAGGGCGGCGGAGACCACGTTGCGGTTGCTCTCCTCGGCGATGGGCACCGAAGCGGCGCTGGTGCCGGAATCCAGCAACGCGTGCACCGAGTCGTCGTAGACGCAGAACCGCAGGGCGTTGCCGTCGAGCTGGTATGCCTTGTTCTCCTCACGGTAGGCGGGGACGTCGATCATTTCCCGGCTCTGGTTGCGGATCTTCAGTTCGATCTCGTTACTCAGATCCTGTAGCGACCAGGCGAGCTGTACGGCGAGTCGGTGCAGCTCGGCTTCCTCGTCCGGACCGGCCAGGGTGGAGAGATTCACCTCGATCCGGTCGCCGTTCTGCAACACGTTGCCGATCGAGTCCGTCCCCTCGGGTAGCCGGAGCGCGGCTGCGGTCAGCCAGTCGGCCGGGCCCCCGGTGAGCCAGTCCAGCACGGTGTTGGCCCGCCCCTGGCGGGGTAGTGCCAGCGGCAGGTAGCGCAGATCCGGCACCAGCGCGGTCCGGTCGGCGTTCCAGAAGTAGATCGTCTGCTGCTGGTAGTAGGTCTTCAGCGCCTGGGTGCTCATCAGCAGCGCCGGGGGCGGGTCGAGCAGATACAACCCCTGGCTGGCCGTCTCACCGGACCACCGGTCCCGGCCGACCCGGAAGGTGTACGACGTCTCGGTGGCCACCGGTGCGGTGAGGGTGCCGTCCGCCCGGAGCACCCCGACCTGCTGCACCCGGATGGTGACCAGGTTGATGCCATCCTGCTGCTCTTCGGAGCGGGGCGTCTCCTCGATCGGCCGCACCACGTTGATCGCGACGTCACTGCCCTGCTTCTCCTTCATCGCCCCCCGCTGGTTGGGCACGATGAAGGCGGCGACCCGACCGTAGGCACCGCTCGTCTCCCCCGCCGCCGCCGCCAGCAAGTTGCTCACGAACTGCTTGGAGTCGTCGAGGCTGTCCAGCCGGTCTGGCGGCTGGCCACCGATCGCGGCGTCCGCGCCGTACTTCTGGGCCGGGCCGGGGCCGGAAATCTGCACCCCGGTCTCGTCGGGAATGCCGCAGCCGGCAACCCCGGTGACGAGGATCGTCGCCGCAGTCGCCGCTGTCAGGAGTCGACGCGTCATGTTGCCTACACCTCCGCTCGGGCGTCCTCGCCCACCGCCGGCGCCGGGCCGATAGCCAGGGCCCCACCGGGTCGCCGTACCGGGCCCGAACCGGTCACCGCCGCATCCTCCGGCACCAGCCGCAGCGGCGAGCTGGTCAGCCGGTCGCCGGCCCGGGCCGGCAGGGTGAGGCGGAACTGGGCCCCCTGGCCCGGGGCACCCCACGCCTCCAGCCAGCCGCCGTGCAGCCGGGCGTCCTCCACGCTGATCGACAACCCCAGGCCGGTCCCGCCGGTCTGCCTCGCCCGGGACGGATCGGCCCGCCAGAACCGGTTGAAGACCAGTTTCTCCTCGCCCGGTTTGAGGCCCACGCCCCGGTCCCGAACGGTGACCGCCACTGCGGTCTCGTCCGCGCCCAGGGTCACCTCGACCGGCCGTCCCTCACCGTGCTCGACGGCGTTGCCGACCAGGTTACGCAGGATCCGCTCCACCCGGCGCGGGTCGACCTCGGCGATCACCGGGGCGTCCGGCACCCGTAGCTCCAGCGCCACCCCGGCCCGGTCGGCCACGGAGCCGAGCCGGTCCACCACCCGCTGCACCACCGGTACGAGGTCGGTCGGCTCGCTGTCGAGTACGGCGAAGCCCGCGTCGAACCGGCTGATCTCCAGCAGGTCGGTGAGGAGGCTCTCGAACCGGTCCAACTCGGCCTGGAGCAGCTCGGCGCTGCGGGCCACCGCCGGATCGAACTCGTCGCGCTCGGCGAAGATCAGATCAGCGGCCATCCGTACGGTGGTCAGCGGCGTACGCAGTTCGTGGGAGACGTCAGAGGTGAACCGCCGTTGCAGGCGGGACATCTCCTCCAGCCGGAGGATCTGGCTCTGCAGGCTGGTCGCCATCTGGTTGAACGACGCCGCGAGCAGGGCCAGGTCGTCCTCGCCGGTGACCGCCATCCGCTGGTCCAGCAGGCCGGCCGACAACCGCTGGGCGGTCCGGGCGGCAACCCGTACCGGGTTCACCACCAGCCGGGTGACCAGGGCCGAGACCAGGCCGAGCAGCAGAACGAGGGCGACCCCGGTGGCCAGCACCGTGGAGCGCGCCTGGGCGGCGGTCTCGTCCTGCCGGTTGAGGGGTACGAAGTAGTAGAGCTCGACCTGACCAAAACGGGTCGGCACCGGCGAGCCGTAGACGAGGTATTTGAGCCGGCCGCTGCCGAGATCGCCGGTACGGATCTGGTGCGCCACCTGACCGTTGGCGACCGACTGTCGCAGCTCTGGGCTGATCATCGGCTGGACGTCGACGGCGGGTGAGGTGGCGGTCTTGATCGAGCGGGGGTGCTGCTCGGCCGTCAATGCCACTACCGCGCCCCCGATCTGCTTCGGATCGCCGCCAGCCAGGTAGTCGACGGTGCGCTCGAAGGTGCGTTGCAGGTTCGACTCGTAGGCCCCGGTGTGGATGTCCAGCTGGTTGGTGGCGTAGTCCCGCCCGCTCTCCAGCCGCACCTTCACGTCCTCGGTGGCGTTCTCCAGCAGGATGTTCGTGATGTTGTCGGCCACCAGGTAGGCGAATCCGCCGACCAGCAGGCTCGACGCGACGAGGGTGATGCTGACGACCCGCAACTGCAACGATCGCCGCCAGGTTCGGCGTAGCCCAGCGAAGAGTGCGGCACTGCGGGCGGCCACAGCGTGCCAGAACGCCCGCAGCCGAGCGAGGAGGGCGGTCACGCGTCGGGTCACAATGCTCCCAGGCTATCCGGTGCTCCGAGATGTGGCCGCACTATCGTGTGCCGGCCTATCCCGTGCCCGCCTTGTAGCCCACCCCACGGACCGTCAGGATGATCTCGGGCCGCTCCGGGTCGGGCTCGATCTTGGCACGGAGCCGCTGCACATGCACGTTCACCAGGCGGGTGTCGGCCGCGTGCCGGTAACCCCAGACCTGCTCCAGCAGCACTTCCCGGGTGAAGACCTGACGCGGCTTGCGGGCCAGGGCGACCAGCAGGTCGAACTCCAGTGGAGTCAGTTTCACCTCGTCGCCGTCCCGGCTGACGGTGTGCGCCGGCACGTCGATGTTGATCTGGTTACCCGGCGGGCCGATGGTCAGCATCTCCGGTGCGGCGTCTTCGCCGCGCCGCAGCCGGGCCCGCATCCGGGCCACCAGTTCCTTCGGCTTGAACGGCTTGACGACGTAGTCGTCGGCTCCTGACTCAAGGCCGAGGACGACGTCGACGGTGTCGCTCTTGGCGGTCAGCATCACTATCGGGACCCCGGACTCCGAACGGATCGCCCGGGCCACGTCGATGCCACTCATCCCGGGCAGCATCAGGTCCAACAGGACGATGTCCGGACGGCTCTCCCGAAACGCGGCCAGTGCCCGCTCGCCATCTGCCACGAAGGAGGGCAGGAAACCCTCGCTACGCAGGACGATGCCAAGCATCTCGGCCAGCGCAGGATCATCGTCCACCACCAGAACCCGGGCTCTCATGGACCTAATATTTCATCCCTGATCCGGTTCATGGGAACCGCTCCACCCGTCACCAGCTTTGAGCCGTGCCAAGATCCCGACAATCCCGGACTTGTCATACCGGGTCGCCCCCGCAGTTGCCGGGTCGACCCGCCGACAACAGCCCCTCCACGAACCGCTGCCCGCATGCTGAAATTGCCCGATGAAGGCTTTCCTCCCCTGGCTCACCGTGCTCGCCGTGATCATGCTGCTGAACGCACTACGGCTACGGCCCCTGGCCGCCGCCGTAGCCGTCGGTTGGCTCGGCTACTGCATCTGGACCTGGGTACGCGGCGACCGCGCCGAGCGGCGCAGTAGCGACCGGGCGCGCTAGAAGGCAGGGTGCAACAGCCCGGCCAGCAGGCTCGAACAGCCTGGTACGGCGGGGCGAAGCAGCCGGGCCGGCTGGAAAGTCCAGCCGGCCCGGATACGGGTTCCGCTCGCCTTGTGGAACTGGCGAAGGGTCCTGCTCAGTAGCGGTAGTGGTCCGGCTTGAACGGCCCCTCCACCTGCACGCCCAGGTAGGCGGCCTGCTCCTTGGTCAGCGTGCTGAGCTTGGCACCGAGCGCGTCGAGGTGCAGCCGGGCCACCTTCTCGTCGAGGTGCTTCGGCAGCGTGTAGACGCCGATCGGGTACTCGTCGGTCTTGGTGAAGAGCTCGATCTGGGCGATGGTCTGGTTCGCGAACGAGTTCGACATCACGAAGCTCGGGTGCCCGGTGGCGTTGCCCAGGTTCAGCAGCCGCCCCTCGGAGAGCACGATGATGGCGTGGCCGTCCGCGAACTTCCAGAGGTCGACCTGCGGCTTGATGTTGACCCGCTCGACGTCCGTACGCTTGGCCAGGCCGGCCATGTCGATCTCGTTGTCGAAGTGGCCGATGTTGCCCACGATGGCCTGGTGCTTCATGCGCGCCATGTGCTCATTGGTGATGACGTCGAAGCAGCCGGTGGCGGTGACGAAGATGTCGGCCGTCTCCACCACGTCGTCCAGCGTGGCCACCTGGTAGCCGTCCATCGCGGCCTGCAACGCACAGATCGGGTCGACCTCGGTCACCACGACCCGGGCCCCCTGGCCACGCAGCGACTCGGCGCAGCCCTTGCCGACGTCGCCGTAGCCCAGGACGACCGCCACCTTGCCGCCGATGAGCACGTCGGTGGCGCGGTTGATGCCGTCGATCAGGGAGTGGCGGCAGCCGTACTTGTTGTCGAACTTGCTCTTGGTCACCGAGTCGTTGACGTTGATCGCCGGGAAGAGCAGGGTGCCCTCCCGCTGCATCTCGTACAGCCGGTGCACACCGGTGGTGGTCTCCTCGGTGACGCCCTTGATGCCGGCCGCGATCCGGGTCCACCGCCGGTCGTCCTCGGCCAGCGACCGGTGCAGCAGTTCCAGGATCACCGCGTACTCCTCGGAGTCCGCGCTCTCCACCGGCGGCACCGCGCCGGCGCCCTCGAACTGTGCGCCCCGGTGTACGAGCAGCGTGGCGTCGCCGCCGTCGTCCAGGATCATGTTCGGGCCCTGCCCGTCCGGCCAGGCCAACGCCTGCTCGGTGCACCACCAGTATTCCTGGAGGGTCTCGCCCTTCCAGGCGTAGACCGGGACACCGGCCGGGGCTTCCGGGGTGCCCTCGGGGCCCACGGCGATGGCCGCGGCCGCGTGGTCCTGGGTGGAGAAGATGTTGCAGGACGCCCACCGCACCTCGGCACCGAGCGCAACCAGCGTCTCGATGAGTACGGCGGTCTGGATCGTCATGTGCAACGAGCCGGTGATTCGCGCCCCCCGCAGCGGCTGCGCCTGCGCGAATTCCCGGCGGATCGCCATCAGGCCAGGCATCTCGTGCTCGGCCAGCTCGATTTCCTTGCGCCCGAACGCGGCCAGCGACAGATCCGCCACCTTGAAGTCGCCCTCGGCAAGGGTGCGTGGTCGGGGCTCGGTCGACGCGCCACCGGAGGGCGCCGGAAGGGTGCTGGTCATGAAAGCTCCTGTCGTACGGATGTGCTGCGCGACCCTTCACCTTACGCGCGGCCAACGTCCGGTCGGCAGAAGGCACACGGGATCGGCCCTGACGCGAGTGGTTACCGGCGCGGATTGAGCTGGTCTCCGGCGGATCAACCTGACCCGGGTGGCAGTCGGCGGACAGCGCGCGGGGCGGTCGGTCATGAACGGTCTCCCGTCCAGTATCCGCCCGCCCCGCGCATCCCCCCGGTTTGGTTCCCCCGCGCGTAACCACGACGGGCGGGGAGTTCCCCTTCCGTCACGGTGACGCCGCGTAATTACAGCTTGACCTTCCGCTGGGGACTAGTCAAGCAATTCGGAAATATCCGATCTGCCAGATTCGCCTGATGGACCCTATTCGCCCCATCTAACGGGCTTTGGGGGTCACCCGTGAACCGGGCCGACCGAGGCGACATAGGCCTCCCCAGCACCGGTAAGCGTCAACGAGGCATCGTCCGCCGCCCCAAATGCCGCCCGGCCCGGCTCTACGACGGTCGCACCGGTCCCGTCCCGGGCCTCGATCCGACCGCTGCGGCACCACACCACCCGAGGACCAGGCAGGGCCAACTCCACGCTCGGCGTGGCGGCGTCGAGGCGTACGACGTGCAGGGCGAAGTCGTCGACCGGCAGCGGCCAGGTGACCACCCCGGGTGCCACCTCGACCGAGGTGAGCACCGGATCGTCGAGCACCTCGAACCGCAGCACCCGCAACAGTTCCGCGACGTCCACCGGTTTGGGGGTCAGGCCGCCCCGCAACACGTTGTCGCTGGCGGCCATGAGTTCCACGCCGGCACCGTACAGATAGGCGTGCAGGTTGCCGGCCGGCATCCAGATCGCCTCGCCGGGGGCGAGATGAACATGGTTCAGCAGCAGGGCGACCAGCACCCCGGGGTCCCCGGGATAGCAGTCGGCCAGCCGCTGCGCCAGCGCCGCCGGTGCGGCGAACTGCGGTGTCACCTCCGCCGTCAGGACCGCCGCCAGCAACCCGGCCCGATCACCCTCCGGCCAGGTCAACAACTGGTGTACGGCATCGGCAAGCCCGGCCGGACCGGTACGCAGCGCGGCCACCACCGGGTCGAGATCGGCCACCTCGAAGGCGGCGAAGACATCCGCCGACACCTTCGGATCGCGGAACCCGCACAACGCCTCGAACGGCGTCAGGGCCACCAGCATCTCGGGCTTGTGGTACGGATCGACGTAGTTTCGGCGTACCGTCGCCGACGCGCTGACCTGCTCGGCCCGGGCCTGTGCAGCGGCCGTCTCGGCCTGGGCCTGCTCGGCGGCGTACCCGGCCCGGGCCTGCTCGGCGTTCGGGTGTGCTTGGAGCGACAGCGGGGCCTCTGCCGCCAGCACCTTCAACAGGAAGGGCAGCCGAACGCCGAACCGGCCGACCACCTCGTCGCCGAGCCATTGACGTGGCTCGGCGACGAGCAGGTCGACCAGGCTGACCGGTACGCCGTCCCGCTGCACGGTGGCCGAGGCCGCCGGGTGGGCACCCAGCCAGAGTTCCGCCTCCGGTCCGGGGCTGGGCACCGGTCGGCCCTGCAACTCGGCAATGACCGACCGGGAACCCCAGGCGTAGTCCCGGATCGGACCGCTCATCGGCTCCACGTCAGCTCCCGGTCGTCGCGCCGGCCCGAGCCTTGTAGAAGATGTCCGGCTCGACGTAGATCATGCGGGCGATGGGCACCGCCTCGCGGATCCGGGCCTCGATCGCATCGATGTCGCGGGCCAGGTCGGCGGCCTGCTCGTACGGCTCCACCGCCACCTTGACCGCGACCAGCAACTCCTCCGGCCCCAGGTGCAGCGTCTTCATGTGGATGATCCGGCTGACCTCTGGGCCGTCGGTGATCGCCTGCTCGATCCGACGTACCTGCTCCGGGCCGGCACCCTCACCGAGCAGCAGGCTCTTCGTCTCGATCGCCAGAACGATCGCGATGATCACCAGCAGGATGCCGATCGCCGCAGTACCGGCCGCGTCCCAGTAGCCGTTGTCGGTGATCAGCGTCATCGTGACGCCGACCAGGGCGAGGACCAGACCGACCAGCGCACCGAGGTCCTCCAGCAGCACCACCGGCAGCTCCGGGGCCTTGGCCCGGCGGACGAAGTCCTTCCAGGAGGCGTTGCCCCGGATCGCGTTGGACTCCTTGATCGCGGTACGGAACGAGAACGACTCCATGATGATGGCGAGCACCAGCACAGTCACCGGCACCCACTGCCAGCTGTCGATCCCGTGCGGCCCGAGTTCGTGCTGCTCGTGGTACTTGTGGTACGCCTCGTAGAGGGCGAACAGGCCACCGACGCTGAACAGCACGATGGAGACGATGAACGCGTAGATGTAGCGTTCCCGCCCGTACCCGAAGGGGTGTTGCGGGGTGGCCGCGCGCCTGGCCCGACGGCCACCGACCAGCAGCAACGCCTGATTGCCGGAGTCGGCCACCGAGTGGATCGCCTCGGCGAGCATCGACGAGGAGGCGGTCAGGGCGAACGCGACGAACTTGGTGACCGCGATACCCAGGTTGGCTGCCAGCGCGGCGACGATCGCCTTGGTGCCCCCACCGGCGCTCATTCCGCCACTCCCGCACGTCGTACCCCGACCGGCACCGCCGGTCCACGTTCGACGGTGTGCTCGCTAACCTCGCTCACGGATTCGACAGCTCCTTCATCTCAGTTACGGCCGGTACGGCCATCGGGTCGAGCCCGTGGGCCAGGGCCAGGTAGATCGACGCGAAGTCGGGTACGGCGATCAGGGAGGCGAGGCGTTCCAACGCCGAACCGCCCTCGGCGGTGACCACGTCGCAACGCACCCCGCGCCGCTCGGCGAGGGTCTGCACCGCGTCGGCCCGCCGTTCCTCCACCGCGAGTGGCTCGTCGGTGTCGTCGTCGGCGTTGAGGCCGCCGTCGCGCAGCAGCACCACCCGCAGCCGGGTGGATTCCCCGGTCTCCTCCTCCGGGTCGGCGAAAATGTCCCGGGTCGACTCGGCCAGCCCGCCGAAGACGCCGTCGAGCAGGCCCACCCGGCCCCGACCGGCCTCGCCGAGCGCCCCGCCCACCACCGGGTAGCGGGCGTTGGCCGACAGGGTGTCGCCGAACCGGCGGGCGGCGACGGTGGCCAGGGGCGACGAGCCCCAGACGATCGGGATCGAGCCGGCCAGCCCCAGCGCCAGCGACTTGGCCGGGTTGACGAACGACTCGGCGGTCGGCCGGCAGCGGTCGGCGTCCGCGTCGAGCCGGGCCGCGGTCTCCGCCAGGTCCGCCTCGTTGACCTTGACCAAACCGAGGGTACGGGCGGCGAGCAGAACCGGAACGGTCAACGCCCAGAGGCTGGCTCGGGCGGGGGCGCGACGGGGCACCGGGATGAACGGTGCGCGTACCCCCTCGGCGACCGACTGGAGCTTCGAGTCCGGCGCGCCGACGGCGACCAGCCGGGCACCTCGCCGGGCGGCGGCCTCGGCCGCGCCGAGCGCCTCCGGCCCACGGCCCGAGGCGCTGATGGCGATCACCACGTCGGCCGCACCCACCCAACCGGGCACCCCGGCGCTGCGGTGCGGGATGACCGGGACCGGGCAGCGCGGGCCAGCGACCGTGGCGAGCACGTCACCGGTACGACCGGCGGTGCCGATGCCGGCGATCACCACGGCCCGGGGGCGCCCCTCGTCGGCGAGGACCGAGAGGTTGGCCTCTGCCGCCAGGGCAGCCGCCTCGCGTACCTGGGCGCCGGCCGAGGCGGTGAACCGCAGCATGCCGCCGGGGTCGTTCTCGGTCAGCCTGTCCGGGTCGTCGAGCAGCGCCTCGTCAGGGATGCGCTGCCCACGGATACCGGCGGTACCCTCCATCACTGCGCCTCCTGCGCGGTGCCGCCGCGCGCCTCGTCCAGCAGCAGCACCGGCACGTCGTCGCGTACCTCGAAGATCCGGCCGCACTCGGTGCAGGTCAGGGTCTGCGCCGCCGCATCGTAGTCGAGTGGTGCGTGGTGTGTGTCCGGGCAGGCGAGAATTTCGAGCAACTGCGGATCCAGGGCCACGATTCGGCTCCTTCCACGTCGGGCGGAATGCTGGCCGGGTCCGCGGTGGCCACCGGCGCAGGGGATCTTATCGGCGAACGATGTCGAGCACCTCGTCGCGCAGCGCCGCCATTCGCTGCCCGGTCGGTGCCTCGACGTTGAGCCGCAGCAACGGCTCGGTGTTGGAGGGGCGCAGGTTGATCCAGGCCCCGTCGTCGAAGCGGACGGTCAGGCCGTCCAGCTCGTCGGTCTGCGCGTCCGGGTACGTCTGCTTGACCTCGGCCAGCTTGCCCGCCTGGTCGGCGACCGTGGAGTTGATCTCGCCGGAAGCGACGTACCGCTCGTACTCGTGGGCCAGTTCGGACAGCGGGCGGGCCTGCTCGCCGAGCGCCGCCAGGACGTGCATCGCGGCGAGCATGCCGGTGTCGGCGAACCAGAAGTCCCGGAAGTAGTAGTGCGCCGAGTGCTCGCCGCCGAAGACCGCGTTGGTCCGGGCCATCTCGGCCTTGATGAACGAATGCCCCACCCGACTGCGTACCGGCTCACCACCGCACTCCCGGACGATCTCCGGTACGGCGCTGGAGGTGATCAGGTTGTGGATGATCGTGGACCCGGGGTGCTTGGCCAACTCACGGGCCGCGACCAAGGCGGTGATCGCCGACGGGGAGACCGGCTCACCACGCTCGTCGACCACGAAGCACCGGTCGGCGTCGCCGTCGAAGGCGAGTCCCAGGTCGGCGCCGTGCTCCCGGACCGCCGCCTGGAGGTCGACCAGGTTGGCCGGGTCGAGTGGGTTGGCCTCGTGGTTGGGGAAGGAGCCGTCCAGCTCGAAGTAGAGCGGCACGATGGTCAACGGCAGGGCCGGCAGTACGGTGTCGCCGAGCACCGCCGGCACCGTGTAGCCGCCCATTCCGTTGCCGGCGTCCACCACGACCTTCAGTGGCCGAATCGACGAGAGGTCGACCAGGGCACGCAGGTAGGCACCGTAGTCGGGGAGCAGGTCCCGACGCTCGGCCGACGACCGCGTCTCGCTCGCCGCCTCCGTACGGTCCTGCTTCTCCGCCGGGTCCGACTTGTCCAGCAGCGCCTGGGCCCGGTCGCGCAGCTCCGCCAGGCCGCTGTCCTGGCCGATCGGGCGCGCCCCGGCCCGGCACATCTTGATGCCGTTGTACTGGGCAGGGTTGTGGCTGGCGGTGAACATCGCACCGGGCAGGTCGAGCGCCCCGGAGGCGTAGTAGAGCATGTCAGTGGAGCCGAGGCCGGTTTCGATGACGGACATGCCCTCAGCCCGGACTCCGGCGGCGAACGCGGCGGCGAGCCCCGGCGACGAATCCCGCATGTCGTGGGCGATCAACACCGTGTCCCGGCCGTCGGCCGAGCTGGTCAGCAACTGCGCGAACGCCGCCCCCAGCGCCTCGGCGGTCCGCTCGTCCCACTGCTCCGGGACGGTCCCACGGACGTCGTATGCCTTGACAATCAGGGACAAGTCAGACACCAGTCTCGCTCCTCAGCCGCATCTCGGTCAACGGCCTGAGCGTATCGGAGCCGCCGCCCGTCGCTCGGCCAAGGCGGATGGCCGCCCTCGGTCAGCGCGGCATCCTCGGCATGATCACGGTCGAGTCGCCGCCCCCCGCTGGTGGTGGATAGCCCGGACCGCCCGGTGGCGGGTAACCCTGCCCAGGTGGGGGCGGGTAACCCTGGCCCGCTGGTGGCGGATAGCTCTGGCCAGGTGGGGGCGGGTAGTTCGAGCCGGCTGGTGGCGGGTAGTTCGGGTAATGCTGGCCGCCAGGACCGTGACCGCCGGGACCGTGACCGCCGGGACCGTGACCGCTGGGACCGTGACCGCCGGGTCGGTGGCTGCCGGACTGGTACACGCCCGAACCACCCGTCGGGGCCTCCGCAGTCGCCTCCCGATTCCGTCGGCGCAACAGCACCACCAGTAGGGCGACTCCGATCCCGACCATGGCCACACCCAGGACCATCACCACGGTGCCCACGCCGGAACCGCCGCCATCCTGCTTGTCGGCCGTACCGGCCAGCGCCGGTTGCGTCGTCGGCGCCTCGGTATCGGCCGAAGCGGCGTCCGGCGACTCGACCGGCGGCGGAGTGGGCGAGGCGGTGGGCGAACTAGTCGGGATGCTGACCGCCGTCGAGACCACCTTGGTCGTGTCGGAAGCGCGGCCGAGCTCGCTCCCGTCCTCGTCGTACGCCTCCGCCACCACGGTCGCTCGCCCGGCCGGCGCTCCGGGCAGGAAGGCCAGCCGGAACCGGAGCGAGGCGCTCTTACCCTTGCAGACCCGGGGCTTACTCGGGGCCGTCGGCGTGACGGCGACCACGCCATCCCCACCACCGGAGACCCCCACCAGCTGCCAGTCCCCGCCCACCGCGATCGCCACCCGCACCTGGTCCGCTTCGAGGCCCGACAGCTTGATCGACAGCCCGATCCGGACGTCCACGCATCCGTCCTCCCGGCGGCTCATCGAGACGTTCGCCGCACCTGCGGAGGAACCAGCAACAATGCTGCTGGAGACGCTGACCTTCACCTTGTCGTCGGCGGCCACCGCTGGAGCCGTACCGAGCCCGAGCAGGCCGGCTGACAGCCCGGCGACCACCGCGAGTCGCGCCCCGACACGCCGTACCAGCATGATCACCTCGCCGTTTCCCGGAACATATCCGGCCGACAGGCTACTCTGCCCGCCGCCACCGGCTCGGCCCGTCGCCTACGAGGCCCCCTGCGGGAAGTCTCATCTTCTCAAGCCACTTGGGGCATCGACGCTCTTAGAATTAGAGCGGAGTTCGCGGCTGATCTGCCCCGAGCGCGAAGGACTCGCAGCTTTCCCACCCACCGGCATGAGCCGTACTGGCACCTCGTCGAGACCCGGGATGGGCCATCACCAGCGCAACACCGGGCCCTCGGCACGTCGCGGGGCACCGTACGGCCCGATCACGGTTCCGCACACGGTGCCAACAAAGGTGATCTGAACACCAGAGGCGTTACGAGGCCCGCGTAGCGCCTCTGCTGTTCAGATCACCAAGGCCCCCCGGGATGCCGCTAACCCTGGCTGGCCCCATTGGGCAGCGGCGCTGCGCCTGCCCGGACTCCGTCTGGCGCGGCTGTCGGCGTACGCCGCGGGACGTACCCCGCGGGACGTACGCCGACGGCGGCGACGGCCTATTCGGTGAATTCCGTACGGGAGACGGCCTTGCCGAATCGGCCGGCGGCGAGATCGTCGTAACGGATGAGGAAACACCCCCAGTAGGCGTCTACCTTCGCGAATTGGGCAAGCGGTACCCACTCGCGCATCACCCGAAGCGTCTCCTCCTCCAAGCGCAGACTCCACTCGGCCGGCGGAATCACGATTTCGCCGGCCTTCTGGCGTGCCTCGAGGTTGTCGCCCGCCATGATGAGCTCCGGGGTCTCTTCCATGTAGTCGGTGACAAGCCCACCAGCGCCCCCGGTATACCCGCCGAGGTAGACGTCGGCGTAGTTACTCCGCGGCCAGAGCTCCCTGGCCAGCGCACAGAGTTCCTCCAGGTGGGGCAGATCGCGAGCCAGGTGTTCCCCGTTGTCGGTCCGGGAAGGGTCGAGGTCAAAGTCATCGAAGTCGTCGAGCCAGTAGGGCAGATCGACGGTGACCATGCCGAAGAGGTCCTGCTCCGGGTCGACGGAGCCAAGGTTGGCGGGCGCCTCCACCAAGGCGGTGTCGATACCGGAAGGCACATACACCACCCGCGCGTACTGCTGCTCGGCGGCGACAGAACCTTTGGTGGTACGGGCATTGAAGGCAAACTCGCGGTTCAGAAAGAAGAGCAGCGAGCCATCCACCGGCAAGGCGAGGCCGTCGACTCGGGGAAGGGCCGCACAGTCGAAGGAGGCGATGAACGGCAACGGCCGCCCATTCTCGCTGGTCGGCCACTCCACGCCCACCGGAAGCCGGGGCAACCCGCCGCGTTGCCCGACGGGAACGCCGTTGGGACGCCCGTTCGCCCAGATCGCGAACCGGAGGAACTCGGCGAACCTGCCGACCTCATCCTCCGAAATACCACGTTCGACCGCCACACGACGGAATTGATCGTGATGACTCATGACCGGGCATCCTGCCAGATCAGCACAAATGGCCGGCCGTGGAACCCAGGTAGGTCGGCTGCGGCCATCTGCGCCGCTCAGGAGGGGTACGCGTGGCCAGGCGTCGTTGCGATCAGCACATCAGCCACCGGCTGCCAGCCGAGCGTCAGGTACAGACGCTGACCGTCCTCGCTGGCGACGAGAATGCCCTCTTCGGCACCTTCTTCAGTCGCGGTACGGGCCAGTGCACCCATGACCGCGCTGGCCAGGCCCTTGCGGCGATGAGCCGGCATGGTTTCGATCCGGTCTGCGACGGCATCCGTACCAGCCAGTCCCATCGTCCCGCGCGCACCGGCCTCTCCCGACTCGTGCCATACCGTGGCCGTAACCACGCTGTCGCCTCCGTGCGATTCGACCTCGGTCAGCAGCCGGTACGGTGCCAGCGGAATGTTCTGCGGATGCCCGCGAAGATCGGCCGCTGTCATCAGCAGTTCCGAGTGTTTGAGCACGATCAGACCGGCGGCGGTCAGCGCCGAGGACGCCTTCGCCGGGTCGGTGGTGGGCACGGTCAGCCAGGTGACGGCATCCTCGCCAGCGACTAGCTCAGCCAGCGTGGCGAGCGACGCGGGGTCTTCGCCGGCATCGAGCGCGACATACTCGATGTCGCGACCGGGCTGCATGCACCGGACCCGCAACGCGCCGCCCACGTCCTCGGCGACGGGCAGCCCGCGCGCCGCGCCCCAGCCGCGCTGCCAACGGACGATGAGATCTCTCAGGTTGCTCACCCACCGAGTAGATCACTTGCAGCTGAGCGGCCTGCCACGCCGTAGGACGCGATAAGCCCGAGTCACCTGCGCGGATCTGCTTGATGAGCGGATGGCTGGCGGTTTTGCGTAACGCTAGGCTCCCGATGTGCCGGCGCTGATCGAGATCGTGTCCGTCATTGATGCTGCCCCGAGCGTAGTGTTCGACTTGAAACTTGATGTGGACGTTCACACCGCGTCCGTGCACACCAGCCAAGAGACAGCCACTACCAGCAGCGGTCGACGCCAACTCGCACTTGGGGACGAGGTCACCTTCCGCGCCCGCCACTTCGGGCTGCGTTGGCGCATGACCAGTCGAATCACCCTCTACGAACATCCATATCGCTTCGTTGACGAGCAGACACGGGGCCCTTCCGCGTCCTGCATCACGAGCACCTGTTCCAGGACATCAACGGCACAGGAACGAAAATGACCGACCGCATGACCGTCGCCGCCCCCTTAGGGCTGCTGGGCGCGGTGGTGACCCGGGCACTGATCGTGCCGTACCTGCGCCGACTGTTGAGACAGCGGGCAGCCCACATCAAGTACCTGGCGGAAGACCACGAACCGTAGAGAGTGATCATCCTGCAATGGCGCTCGTGCACGATCCGTACGTACCGATAAAGCTTGCGGTGACATGACGAGTTGGGGCTGGCGCAGTCGACGGTATCGAAGCACCTGGCGTGCCTACATGACCGCGGGCTGATCAACTACCGGGTCAAGGGCCGACAGCGGCATCAAGGTCCTGACTGTCGGTGCGGACAATCGTGACCAAGAAGCCACATCCTGTAGCGTCCAAAGCGGTGAACCGCTCGGGCAGCGAACGACAGACCGCCGCTCGATCCTCCACCTCGGATGGTGTCTATGCCTCGACGTCCTGTGCCTGCCGACCCGTCCATCGGGGAACGAATACGCGCCCGCCGAGAGCTACGTGGATGGAGTGTCCGCTATGCGGCCTCCCGCGCCGGCATTTCTCACACCTCGTGGTCACGTATCGAACGCGGTACGCAACGTACTGACCGATACATGGTCAACGACCTCGCCGCCGCCCTCGAATGCTCCGTGACGGAACTGACGGGCCAGCCGTACGCGCCCGCTGACCGGCAATTGGAGGCTGCCAGGATTGACGCGGAACGGGTATGGCGCATGTTGATGGCCCACCCATTGACAGAGGCCACGTCAGGACCGCCGACACCGGTCGAGGCACTCGTCCAAGAGTCCATGCTGGTACGAGACCTGTATGCCCGATGCGACTACGCCGGGGCACTGCACCGTTTGGTCGGCCTGATCCCCGTCCTGCATCGCAACAAGAGGGAATGCGCCGCGCTTGAGCAGATGGTGCCGGTGTACGGAGCTGCGATGGGCTGCCTGATCAACGTCGGATACGCCGCGCAGGCATGGTTGGCGGTCGACCGATGCGTGGAGGCCGCCCAAGAACTCGATTCGGCGGTCGCCCTCGCGGTGGCCGCCACGAACCGTGCTCGAGTCATGGCCTACTCCGGGGCGTACGGGCCGGCTCGGTCACTGTGTGAGCGGGCTGAACTCGACCTACAAGCCCACCTGTCCGAGCCGGCCGCGCTGGATCTCCTCGGGTTCCACCATCTCACCCGCGCCCACCACTGCGCCGGCCTGCACGATGTCGTCACCGCCGAGGCGCACCTCGCAGAGGCCGCTCGGATCGCCGAACGAACCGGGGAGACCGACAACTACGACATGACGTGGGGGCCGAGAAACGTCGCCCTCTGGCAGATGGCCTTCCTGCTGGACTCGGGACGCCCCGGAGAGGCCATGGCGACCGCCGACCGCATCCGGCTCGCGGGACTTCCACCGGTACGGCAGGTGTACTGCTACATGGACATGGCCCGAGGGTTGACCGCGCTCGGAAAAGACCGTGACGCGGTACGAATGCTGCTTGCTGCTGAGCGCGTAGGCCCCCAGCACACCCGGTCGGCTACGTCGGCCCGGGAAACGGCGCGAGGGTTGCTGCGGCGGGGCAAGAGCGGGTCGGAGATCCGTGGCCTGTGCGAGCGGTTGGGGGTCGCCGAGTAACAGTGGTGCGTAAGTGTTCCAGCACCATCCCTCGCCCTCAGTAGCGTCGCAATCACAGGCGTGGCGTTGCGTTCTCCCCCACTGTCGCCGCCGCGCCCCCGTCGGGTGCGGCGGCTGACGTCACGGGAACGGCCGCCGCACCCTCCCCAAACCTGGGAGGGTGCGATGGCGAAGTGGTGGTTGAAGGCCCACGATGAGGATGACGACGGTCGGGACGAGCCACCGCCGCCCACCCCGCCGCTTTCTCACTCGCCGTTCAGACCGATCGACGACGGCGAGGACCCACCGGAGCCACCCGGCCCGGTTCGGATGTGCGGAGACCTACAGTGATCCGCCGCCGGAGCAGCCTCGACTATCGGGGCCGGCACCGTCGTGAGGACAGGGTGGCCAACAACTCCGACCGTAATCCCGCCTGGAACGCCCCGACCGTACTCATCGGTCCGGCGCTCACCTACGCCCAGCAGCGGCGCATACCGAACGCGGGGAGCCGACGGTGAGCGCCACCGGCCTACCCCTGATTCCACCGGGCACCCGCCTCTACCTGCGCTCCGGCGACTGGTACCACCCCACCGGGGCAGACGGCGACTACTTCCGCGACATCGTCGTGGTCGTGAAGGTCTACTCGGAGAGCGCGACCGCCACCGGAACCTCCGTCTGGGTCACCGGACACGGCCTCGAATGCATCTGGCCGTCAGCCGACGATCATCCGCCCTGTGTCGAGCTGCGGGTCAAGGTGGCCGCCCTCCGTCGGGCTATCGGAGCAGGACCACAGCCGTGAGAGTCGACGAAATCAGCACCGGACGCCGGGTGGCCTATTGGCGCAAGCGTCGCCATCTGTCGCAGCAGGTGTTCGCCGACCGGCTCGGCCGGTCCACGAGCTGGGTAGAGAAGATCGAGGGCGGACAGCGCCGCCTGGACCGGCTCTCCGTACTACACGAGATCGCCGAGGCGTTACGGATCGACGTCCAACTCCTCCTCGGCGACGGCCCGCCACGTCGTACCGGTGCACTCGACTGCATCGACCGGGTCGATGCCGAAACGATCCGGGCGGCGATGGAGTGCGGCGGTCTGCCGGCGTTCGCCCTGTCCGCCGACCCGCCCCCGATCAGCGAGGTACGCAAGTCGGTGCGGCACGCCTGGCTGACCTTCCAACACGGCCGATACGGCGTGCTGGTACGGGCATTACCGACGCTGCTGCGTGATGCGCAGGTCGCCGACACGACGTACCGAATCGCCGACGCTCGCGCCCGAGAGGCCGCGCACCTGGTGGGGCAGGTATACCAGGTCACTGCGGCGGTGCTCCGGAAGCTGGGCGAACACGACCTGGCGTGGCTGGCCGCCGACCGAGCGGTGGCGGCTGCACAACGCGCCGCAGACAACCTGCTGGCGGGGACTGCCACCGGCCAGGCGGGGGCGGTGTTGGTCGCGATGGACCGGCCACGACCTGCGCTTGCGGCACAGATCGCGGTCGCCACCCGGCTCGCCCCGGACACCGGCCATCACGCCCACCCCGAACAGATCTCCGTGTACGGGCACCTGCTGCTGCACAGCGCGATGTCGGCGGCGCACCTCCACGACCAGCCGACCACCCGGGAGCTAATCAGCCGGGCCGAGGCTGTTGCCGACCAGCTCGGCTCGGACCAGAACCACTACTGGACCAGCTTCGGCCCGACCAACGTACGACTGCACCAGGCCGCCGCACTGGTGGTGCTGGGCCAGCCCGATCGGGCGGTGGAGGTAGGTCGGCAGATTCCAGCCGACGTACTTTGCGCCCTTCCCGCCGAACGGCGAGCGAACCACCATCTCACCCTGGCGCTGGCACACGCCCAACTCGGAGCGATGACCGAGGCCGGGACGTGTCTGGTGGACGGTGATCGGTTGGCACCGGGAGAGATCCGGCACCGTCCGGTCGCCCGAGATGTCCTGCGTGATGTGCTGCGTGGCCTACCTGGCACACCACCGCCGCCGGTCGCTGCGCTCGCCACGAACCTGGGAGTCGGACTGTGACGCCTTCCGATACGCGCCCCTGTGCCACCTTCCGGAGCGGCCGGGACTCTGTGCCGTCTTCCGGCGCGGCCGGGATGTCAGTCCAGGCCGTCGACGATTCTTTCGGCGAGCGCCACCCGGCACAACTGGTCGGCCTGCCGGGTCGTCTCGGGTAACCGGTACTTCGGGCTCAACGCCAGCACCTGCGCGCAGGCATTGTCCAGGTCCATCCGATGTCCCACCGAGACGAAGACCGGCTTCACCCCGTCCTGGGTACGCAGCACCCGGCCGACCGTCTCGGGACCGTCCCGCAACGGAGACCAGGATCCCCGCTGTCCTGCGGGGGCGTCCCACTCCCCGACCAGCAGTGTCTTGCCCACCCCGATCGCCGGTCGGCCGGTCAGCACCCCCAGATGGCAGGCCAGCCCGAACCGACGCGGGTGGGCGAGCCCGTGCCCGTCACAGACCAGCAGATCGGGCTCAACGGTGAGCTGATCCAACGCCTCCAGCAGGGTGGGCAGCTCGCGGAAGGCAAACAGACCGGGTACGTAGTCGAAGGCGACCCGCCCGGCGACCACCGCCGAGTCGACCACCGCCAACGTCCGCGCGTCCAACACGACCACGGCCGCGACGAGGCGCTGCCCGTCCTCGGCGTACGCCACGTCGAGGCCGGCCACGGTACGGGGGCTGGTCGGCCCGGGTCCGACCAGATCGACCATCGGACGCAACTGATCCTGTACGGCTTCCGCCTCGGCCACCGTACGCGGAGCGGCCATCAGCCGGTCCGCTGCCGAATCCGCCACGTCGACATCCACTCCTCGCCGGTACGGCCCGAGCACAGCCACCCGGTGCCATATAGGGCCAATGGGTCTCCGGCATTCTGCCCGACCTCGTACCGGACGATCATCACGCACCATGCCAGGACGATCATCACGCACCATGCCGGGCAGTGCGCGCCCCCATGACCACACCCGAAGTGGGGTACTTTCGGCGCCGGTGGGGCGACCAATTGACGACAGTGACCAATAGTCGCCAGCAGAGGCCGGCTGGGCAGGGAACGGGGAGACTTGCACATGATCAGCCGCCAGGAGGTGGAATGGACGCCCGGTAGCGCTGTTGGTGCACCGACGGCACCCGGCACCATCGCGTACCTGACCGTCCAACATGAGCTGCACATCGCCCACAGCGTCAAGGGCGACCCGAAGTTCCGGCACCACCCGCTGGTCCGGAAGCACCTCGCCAACCAGCCAACGGGGCATCTCGTCCGAGGCGGCGAACGGCATGCCGAGCTGGTCGTCCTCTCCGACGTGCTGCACGAGTACGACCGGCGTCAGGCAGCCAACGAACGACCCGCGCTGGCCATAGAGGCGGCCCAGGAACTGCTCGGCACCGCCCAGCTCGACGTAATCCGAACCCGTGAGCCGGGTGACCCGTTCGGCGGCATCGTCGAACGGCCATGTGCCTCCTGCCTCACCGCCCTGATCCACTTCGGCGTACTGCCCTGGTCGGAACTGGCCTTCACCGAGCAGTGGCGTCCCGCACCGCAACCGGTGCCCGACCCGCACCGGTTTCCGGCTCAGGTGGCCGACGCCCTGGTGGATGCGGGCTGGCGGCCGAGCCGTACCGATTCGGCAACGGCCAGCGACATCATCGACCGGGTGTGCGCGGTGGCCGGCCGGCACCATCGACACGAGGTGTTCCCGGCCGCCGAACGGACCCTGCGGTCGTTCCCGGGGCTGATCTGTGGGCGGCGCGGGCCGGGTGAGCAGGTGTGGATCAGCCGGTTCGAGATCGATCCGGTGGCGGTGGCACACACCGCCGACACCCTGGCCGCGTTCGCGGCGATCATCGGCGTACGGCTGTTTCCGATCGGCACCGAGGGTGGGGAGAGCATCCTCGCCGTGGACGAGTACGGGCGGATCTTCGCCCTGGACCAGGCCGGCGAGTGGTTCCTCGGGGCCAATATCGACGAGGCGCTGACGAATCTGCTCGTCGGACGAGCACCGGCCCGGGTACGCGACGACGGCTCCTGGTGAGGCCCTAGAGCGCGGCACAGCGCGGGTGCGGGTGCGGCGCGGTGGGGGTGTTAGGAAGGGCCCCTTCTTATACAAAAAACGATAAGAAGGGGCCCTTCCTAACACCGCAATTCCTTACACCTCAATGCCGGTGAGGACCAGGACGCGGGGTTCGGTGTAGTCGTCCATGGCGCTGCGTAGCCCTTCCCGGCCGACGCCGCTGCCCTTCACCCCGCCGTACGGCATCTGTTCGGCACGGAACGACGGCACGTCCCCGACGATCACGCCACCGACCTGGAGGGTGCGGTGCGCGGCGAACGCGGTGGCGATGTCGTGAGTGAAGACTCCCGCCTGGAGGCCGTACGCCGAGTCGTTGATGGCGGCGAACCCGGCAGCGTCGTCGGCGACCGGCTCGACAACCAGGACCGGCCCGAAGACCTCATCACTGACCACCTTCGCCCCGGCCGGTACATCGGTGAGCACGGTGGGCGGGTAAGTGGCTCCCTCGCGCCGGCCGCCCACCAGGATGTGGGCCCCCGCCGTCACCGCCTCGTCCACCCACTGCTCCACCCGGCGGGCAGCGTTCTCGTCGATCAGCGGCCCGACGTCGGTGGCCTCGTCGAACGGGTCCCCGACCCGCTGCGCCTGTACGGCGTCGACCAACCGGGGCAGGAACCCGTCGTAGAGCCACTCGTATACGTAGACCCGCTGCACGGCGATGCAACTCTGCCCAGCCTGATAGTTGGCGAAGGTGGCAATCCGCTCGGCGGCCCGGTTGAGGTCCTCGTCCGAGGCCCAGTCGGCGCAGATCAGCGCGGCGGCGTTCCCGCCGAGTTCGAGCGTGACGTGCTTG
Organism: Micromonospora sp. NPDC003197; assembly: GCF_053590565.1. Taxonomy (NCBI): domain Bacteria; kingdom Bacillati; phylum Actinomycetota; class Actinomycetes; order Micromonosporales; family Micromonosporaceae; genus Micromonospora; species Micromonospora sp. NPDC003197. The sequence goes on from NZ_JBSFTE010000007.1 coordinate 125,275, forward strand.
TCCGGCACGGACCGGCGGATGCTCGCCCCGACCGGTCCCGAGCCGGTGAAGGACACCACCGGCAGCCGGGGGTCCTGGACCAGTTCGGCGCTGCGGTCGTTGGTCATCGGCAGTACGGAGAACATGCCGGCCGGCAGGTCGGTCTCGGCCAGGATCTCGCCGAGCAGTAGCGCGGTCAGCGGGGTGGTCGGTGCCGGCTTCACCACGATCGGGGCGCCGACCGCCAGCGCCGGAGCCACCTTGTGGGCCACCAGGTTGAGCGGGAAGTTGAACGGGGCGATGCCCAGCACCGGGCCCCGGGGCACCCGGCGGATCAGGGCGAGCCGGCCGAGCGCCGTCGGATCGGTGTCGAGTCGCTGCAACTCGCCGGAGTAGCGCCGGGCCTCCTCGGCCGCCCAGCGGAACGTGGAGACACCTCGGGTGACCTCCGCCCGGGCCCATTTGAGCGGCTTACCGTTCTCGCCGGTGATCAGATGGGCGATCTCCTCGCCCCGCTCAGCCAGCCGACGCGACACGTGGTCCAGCGCCGCCGCCCGGACTTGCGCCGACAGTGCGGCGGCCTCGTCGACCACCGCCACGGCGGCAGCCACGGCCTGCTCCACCTGCTCCGGGCGGGCGTTCGTGGTCCGACCGACCACCCGACCGTCGTACGGATTCCGAATGGTCACCACATCGTCGCCGTCGGCTGCCTGACCCGCGACCCAGAACGAAACCTGCTCCACGCCCGCAGCCTAGTCCGGCCTCGGGGCCCGATTGTCTGGTCGTGGGGCAGGATTGTCCGCTCGTGGTCAACCGATGGGCTGGGAGACCGCGACCTTGGCGTACTCGGTGACCGGCCAGGTCGGAACCCCACCGGGGACGTCCAGCGCCCGCCAGAGGGCGGCGGTCTGGTCGTCAGTGGCGACCCGCCCCTCGGATTCCTGGAGGTATTCGGTGAGGAACGCCCGCAGTCGCCCCGCGTCCACGGTGTCCGCGCCGCCCGGGCCAGCAAACTGCGGGTCAGCCCAGAGCGCCAGCAGCAGCATGCCGGGCACCCGCGACCGGCCCGGACCGAGCGCCGGTTGGAAGTAGGGCAGGTCCAGCACCCGGGCGTCGTGTCGCCCGTAGAACCGCAGCCGCGCCACCGGGTCGCCGTGCGCGTGGTTGCCGGCATGGTGGCCAGGGTGTTCCACCTCGGCCAAAACCAAACAGGGCTGGTAGCGCTCCCGCCACTGCGTGACGAGGGTGGTCAGCAGTCGACTGCCGATCCCGGTGCCGCGGCCATCGGACGTGACCGCCAGGTAGCTCAACAGCATCACCCGGGACGGCCGTGACCAGTCGCCGACGGCGGCACCGAGGATCCGACTGTCGTCGGCCAGCACGGCCGATACCTGGGTCGTCCCGCTGGCCACGCCCCGCCGCAGGCCCTCCAACGACACCAGTTCGTCCGGCGGGAAGGCCGGCTCCAGCACCTCGGTATAGATCCGACTCAGGGTCTGCCCAGCAATGACATCGACTATCCTCACTTGGCGTTCCCTTCCGTGACCGATCCACCCATTGGGGCTCGACGTCGCTGCCGCTTCTCCAGCACTCGAACGACACTGTCCGGGTGCAGCCGGTGCAGAATCCAGCCCACCACTCCGGCCGTCAGCAGCACCGTCATGACCAGGGCCATGGCGGCAAGCTGCCGCAGATCGTACCCAGCCTGGACGATCTGCATCAGGCCTGAGAGGCCAACGGCAGCGATACCGCCCAGCAACGCGTCGTTGCGGCGCTGGTTGGCCCGGTCCCGCCGTTCCTGCCGGGCAGCTGCCTCCTTCTCCCGCAGCACCCGGTCCCGTTCCTCCTGCGCCAGCCGCTCCCGCTCGATCTGCGCCAGTCGGGTCTGCTCCTCCCGGACCGCCCGAGCCAAGGCGTCGTTGCGTTCCTGCTGCCGACGTACGGAGGCGTCCACCAGGTCACCGATCCGGTCGCCGAGCACCTTGTCAATCATGCCCTCGAACTCGCCCCGCAGGGTGTCGAACTTCGCCGCTGCCAGGAGCCGGTCGATGATCAGCCGCGCGACCGGCGAGGTCATCAGCGACGGCGAGGTGACGAACATCAGGCTGAGCCGGCTCGCCATGACGAACCGGTGCAGCCGGAGATGCTGCGCCTCCAGGGCACCCTGCATCTCGACCAGTTCCTGGGTGACCCGCTCGTACTCGGCCGACCGTAAATTCGCCGGATCGGGCGCCGTCCCGCCCCGCTCCAGCCGTACGATCATGGTGGCCAGCTGGACCTGGAGGTGGTCGTAGTACTCGGCGATCTGGTCCTGCCAGCCGGCGAACATGCCCTCCAGCGCGGCTACGAACTCCGCCGCCTCCTGCACGGTGTTGACCGTGTATTCCGGCGAGGCGGGGATCACCATCAGTGTGCTGTTGCAGGTACGCAGCAGCAGGTCTCCGGCGAGGCCGGGCACGTCCACGACCGGTAGCGCCGGGACGTCGACCGGATAGCGGAGCCACTCCGCCAACGCACTGAGCCCGTGCCGGACCGGATGGCACAGCGGCTGCGCCCCGACCGCCTTCGCCGTGTCGACGGCGTCGGTGACCGGCGTACGACTGCCGTCGGCGGCCACCAGGGTGGCCCGGTCCACCGACACCAGGACGTGGTACATGCCCGGCCGGCTGCTGTGCCGAACCTGCCGACCGCTGTGCCGGGCCAACTCGACCGACACGTCACCGGTCAGCTCGGTGGCGAAGTCGGCGAGGCGCGGCCAGACGTTCTCCGACTCCGTGTCGTCGGCGTCGGCGTCGGCTGGGCGTAGCGGCGTACCGAGGTGGACGAGATCGCCGAACTCCGGCGCGACCCGCGCCATAGCGGCGTACACCTGTTGCGGTGTCACCTCGGACAGCTCGCACTCCAGGCGAAGGTAGTGGTTGCCGAGCTCCGACAGGCGCACCTGGACGCTGAAGGTGATTGGATCATGGTCGGGCCGATCGGGGTCGACCAGCTCGACGTCCGGCAGGGTCACCGCCATCCCCCGGTACTGCCGACCGAGTGGGTCGGAGCCCTTCCACACGTCGTCGAGTGGGAGTTCCGCCGCCACCAGAGCATCCGGGTGGGTGGCGATGTCCCAGCCGGCGATCCGCCACCGGTCCGCCGTCCGCCGAGCCACCTCGACCATCCGTACGGCGAACGCGGCCGAATCTTCGTCCGGCCCGACGCTGTCCGGGGCGGCGCGGTCCGGGGCGGCGCCGGCTGGCACCTGCCGCAGGTCCTCGTACAGCCCGAACGGATAGAGGTAGACGAACCTCGCCTGGTCCAGCAGGAGCCACGGCTGATCGGCCACCTCGATGAGTGCCTCGACGCTGTACCGATGGGCACGCAGTTCGCTGCGTGGGATGCCGTCCGGGAAGAACTCCTCGGCTGCCCGCAGCGCCGTGGCCGCGCCGACCAGGTCGCTGCCACCGACCGCGAAGTGATCGTGTACGGCCTGCGAGGCGCGGGCCAGCGCGGCGTAGTAGACGTGGTCCCCGTGCGCCTCGGCCGCCACCGCCTCGGCTATCGGCGACGGCTTGCCCCGGGCCGCCGCGGCCACCACCTCTTCGGCCCGGGCCGCCGTCGCAGCGGCGCTCCTGGCCCAGGCGGCCAGGGTGCCGCAGGTCCCGGCGTTGAAGGTGGCCATTTCGCTGTCGAGCAGATCGAGCATCCGTACGGTCAGCGTGGTCAGTTCCGCGTCGACGGCTGTTCCGGTGGCGACGATGCCGGTCCAGGTACGGGCGGCGTACCGCATGGTGTCCAGGATCGGAGCGACGTCCCAGGCCCGCTCCCACGCCTGGTCGCACAGGTACTTCAGGTAGAGCACCAGCAGTGGGGCGGCATCCGGGACCCGGGTCGCCGCCGTCAACATCCGGTCGAGCGTGGTCAGGATCTGGCCGTGCAGATTCGGGTCGTTCTCCTCGGCGCTCCAGACCGCTATCCGGTCGAGCAGCCCGAAGTCGGCTTCGGCCAGGGGTCCGGTGGGCGCACACAGCTGCCGGGTGAGCCAACGCCGGATCGGGCGGGCGTCATCCTCGGCCAGCGCGACCAACTGGTCGGCACGGCCTACTTCTTCGTGCAATGTGGACCCCCGGGGATCGACGATGTCGCGCGTCCCCTCGAACTATCGCCGATGCGGTCAACGGCAAGGAAGGGCCCCTTGTTATCGCTTTTTGCATAGGAAGGGGCCCTTCCTAACACCTGAGGCCGAGCCCGGTCACCGCAGAGGTGGGATCAGCGCGAAGGTGGGATGGGGTCAGCGCGAAGGTGGGATCACCCGGAGATGGCCTCGGCGTCCGGTCTGCTGCCCCGGGTTCGACTCGGGTTCGATCTCCTCGTGCCGCTGCACCGGACGGGCGGCTTCGCGTACCGCCTCGGCGAGCGCCACCAGATCGTCGGTGCTCGGCGGCGGCGGCTGGAACTCACCCTCGTGCCGGACCACCTCCCAGCCCCGGGGCGCGGTCAGATTCCGGGCATGCGGCTCACACAGGTCGTAGGTGTGTGGCTCGGCGAACGCCGCGAGGGGCCCGACAACGGCTGTCGACTCGTTGTAGACATAGGTCAACGTAGCGACGGCTTGTCGGGGGCAGCCGTTGCGGGAGCAACGCCGGGTTGACCTCACGGCGGCACGGTATCTCCATTACCGGCTCCCGCGCCCGCCTTCCCGATCCGACACGCCGAAGACGGAGATCACAATTCGCATGACGGCGCTCGCGACACGAGCGGTCCCACGGACGGTCGACGCCATGAAGCGGGGATACCCTGGGCCCATGACCAGCCCGAACCACCGCCGGCCCAGCCCCGGACGCCGCACCCGACGGGACCGTCACGGTCGAGGGTTACGCGGGCGACTCGTACCGGCCACCGTGCCGTTGGCTCGCACCAAGGCCGAGGTGTTCGATGATCTTGTGCTGGACACCGTCGAGACCCTGGAACGACGGTTCGCCCGAGAGTTGGCCGGGGTCGAGTTCGCCGTCGAGGACGTGCCGCCAGACCTCAACGTGTACGACTCGGACGTCCTGGAGGACGGTGAGGTGCCCCTCGCCCGACTGCTTCCGGGCCGGCCCGGCCGGCAGGAGATCCCGCCCCGGATCGTGCTCTACCGCCGACCGCTCGAATTCCGGGCAACGGACCACGACGATCTGGCGGATCTGATCCACGACGTGATCATCGAACAGGTGGCCAACCTGCTCGGAGTGGATCCCGACGAACTGAGCTGACAACGTCGCGCTGAGCTGACAGCCTCGAACAGAGCCGACAGAGCCTCGAACAGAGCCGACAGCGTTACGCAGCGTTACGCGGGCCGGATCCGGAGGCCCCCAACCTCCGGTCCGCCCACACGTCACGCTCGGATCAGGCAGCCCGACGCTTGAGCTTGCGCCGCTCGCGTTCGGACAACCCGCCCCAGATGCCGAACCGCTCGTCGTGCCCGAGCGCGTATTCCAGGCACTCGGCCTTGACCTCGCAGCGAGAGCAGATTCGCTTCGCCTCGCGAGTCGAGCCGCCCTTCTCTGGGAAAAACGCCTCCGGGTCAGTCTGCGAGCACAGCGCTCGCTCCTGCCACTCTGGCGCATTCCCGAGCAGGTCGGCCACCTCAAGTCGGCCGTCCATCAGATGCCTCCTTATCGCGCATCGGCGTCAAGCGCCGCTGCAACCCCCCACGCGGAAGGCGTGTTTTTGTCCGTCCGGTGGCAATTTGATGCGCTCCGTTCGAACGACCCCATCGGAAATTACACGCGTGTAATGCGTGCGCCGTCAAGCCGAACCGTGGTAAGCGGGGTCGCCCGCGCGGTGCGCCTGCAACGGCTTCGGAAAGCCGCACAGCCTCGCAACCTGCCCTATCGATTCAGCCCTGGCGGGGGTAACGCCCACCCCGGCGAGTTGCCGCGATAGCGGCGTGTCGCGGGGGCGCCACGCCGATGTCCGGGTATACACGCTCCCGGTCAGCCGGTCGTGCCGTAGGCCGTACTCCGCTGCCGCGCCGACCGCCCGGCCAGCTCCGCAATCCGCGCCAACTGCGCCTCGGTACGCACCGATCCGTTAGCGGAACCGGCCATTCGGGAAATGGTCTCCTCCATCAGCGTGCCGCCCAGGTCATTGCACCCGGTACGCAGCATCTCGGCGGCCCCCTCGTCGCCGAGTTTTACCCACGAGCACTGAATGTTGGGGATCCGGCCATGCAACAGCAACCGAGCCATGGCATGTACGACGCGATTCTCCCGCCACGTGGGGCCGGGTCGGGCAATACCGGCAAGATAGATCGGGGCGTTGGTGTGCACGAACGGCAACGCCACGAACTCGGTGAACCCACCCGTACGATCTTGCACTCCGGCCAGCACCCGGAAATGTCCCAGCCACTGGCCGGGATGGTCGACATGGCCGTACATCATCGTGGAGCTGGATCGAATGCCCAGTTCGTGTGCCGTGGTCACCACCTCGACCCAGGTGGCAGCCGGCAGTTTGCCCTTGGTGAGCACCCAGCGCACGTCGTCGTCGAGGATCTCGGCTGCGGTACCCGGAATGGTGTCCAGTCCCGCGTCCCGCATCAGGGTGAGCCAGTCCCGTACCGGGACTCCGGCCTTCGCCGCCGCCGTGACGATCTCCATCGGGGAGAAGGCGTGTACGTGCATCCCGGGGACCCGGTCCTTGACCGCCCGCACCAGTTCGGCGTACGCGGTCACCGGCAGTTTCGGGTCGATCCCGCCCTGCATGCAGACCTCGGTCGCCCCGGCCTGCCACGCCTCCTCGGCCCGGTCGGCGACCTGCTCGGCGGAGAGCCGGAACGCGTCGGCATCCCGTTCCCGCTGCGCGAAGGCGCAGAACCGGCAGCCCACGTAGCAGACGTTGGTGAAGTTGATGTTGCGATTGACGACGTAGGTGACGTCGTCACCGACCGCGTCCCGCCGGACGTCGTCGGCGATGCGACACAGCTCGTCCAGGGCCACGCCATCGGCGGCGAAGAGCGCCAACGCCGCCGCCTCGTGCTTCGGCTCCAGCAGCGCGGCCGGATCGTCGGCGGCCAGCCGCAGGCCGGCACGCAGGTCCGCATCGGCCGGCACGGACTGAGTCGAGCCGGCTGCGGCATCAGCCGGCACGGACTGAGTCGGGCCGGCTGCGGCATCGGCCGAGCCGACCAGCGCCGCGCTGGCGGGGACTCCCGCGTCACCGATCGAGGCTTCCGCCGTTCGGCTCCTCGGGATCTTGGTGGCGACCTCGGCCCAGTCACCGTAGACACTGTCGAAGTCCCCACGCCGGTCGCCGGTACGCCCCGTCGTGTCGATGCTTGCGTGCAGATCGGTACGACCACCCGGCACGTACGCGTCGTCCGGCTCCTGCCAGGGCCGGCCGGTCGGACGGGCCGCCTCGACGGCCAGCCCGGTCTCCGGATCGGCCAACGCGGACACGTGCGGCAGCAGGCGCGGGTCCAGCCAGGGATCGCCGCGCCGGACGTACCCGGGATAGACGGTCAACCGCTCCCGCAAGGTGAAGCCGGCAGCGGCTGTGCGCCGGGCGAGTTCGTCCAACTGCGGCCAGGGCCGTTCCGGGTTGACGTGGTCAGGCGTCAACGGGGACACCCCGCCCCAGTCGTCGATCCCGGCGCGCAGCAGCAGGTCGTACTCGCCGTCGATCAGGTTCGGCGGGGCCTGGAGCCGGACCCCGGGGCCGAGCAGGATCCGGGCCACCGCCACCGTGGCGGCGAGGTCGTGCAACTCGGCGTCGGGCATGCCCCGCATCGCCGTATCCGGCTTGGCCCGGAAGTTCTGCACGATGACTTCCTGGATGTGCCCGTACTCCCGTTGGGCCCGGCGGATCGCGAAGATCGCGTCGATGCGTTCGGCGGGGGTCTCCCCGATGCCGATCAGAATGCCGGTGGTGAACGGTACGCCCACCCGGCCGGCATCCTGGAGCACCCGTAGCCGCACCGCCGGCTCCTTGTCCGGCGAGCCGTAGTGCGGTCCACCCGGCTCCGACCAGAGCCGGGTCGCGGTGGTCTCCAGCATCATGCCCATGCTCGGTGCCACCGGCTTGAGCCGCTGCAACTCGGCCCAGCTGAGCACACCGGGATTAAGGTGCGGCAGCAGGCCGGTCTCCTCCAGCACCGCCACAGCGCAGGCCCGCAGATAGTCCACCGTGGAGTCGTAGCCGCGCTCGTCCAGCCACTGTCGGGCCGCCGGCCAGCGCTCCTCCGGCCGGTCTCCCAGCGTGAACAGGGCTTCCTTGCACCCCTGGGCCGCGCCCTCGGCGGCGATGGCCAACACTTCGTCCCGGTCGAGGTAGGCAGCGGGAAGCCGATGCGGGACGGTGGCGAAGGTGCAGTAGTGGCACCGGTCCCGGCAGAGCCGGGTCAGCGGGATGAAGACCTTCTTGGAGAAGGTGACCACGCCGGGCCGGCCGGCGTCGCGTAGTCCGGCGTCCCGGACCGCACCGGCGATCGCGAGCAGCTCATCGAGGAGTTCGCCGCGGGCGGCCAGCAGCGCCACGGCCTCATCAGCGTCGATAGCCCGACCATCGGCCGCGCGACGCAGCGCGCGCCGCAGGCTGGCCAGGCTGGGCGAGGAGACATTGTGATCGGACATCTGTAAAGCCTAGGCGGTCAGCCCAGACCGGCTCCGAGCCCACCGACACATCGGCCGGGGAGGGCATCGGTATGACGCCTTCCCCGGCCGATGGACGGTCACCGGGGGTAGGACCCCGGTTCGTAGCCCGATCCGGGTGCCGGCGGCTGCCCACCCGGGTTGAGGTACTGGGTACGGTCGCTGCCGTCGGACCCGCCGCCCGACTGGCCGAGCACCTGGGTGACTTCCGGGGCCGGCGGTGCCGACTGCTGGGCCGGGGGCGCGGACTGCGGCGGGGCCGGAGGCGCGGAGGCCGGAGCCGGCGGGGCCGACTGCGGGGCGGGCGGGGCCGACTGCGGCGCGTTTGCCCCGTACTGCGGGACGTACTGCGTCGCGCCAGCGTCCTGCCCGGCGGCGGGCTGGCCGTACACGCCCGGCTGACCGTACACCGAACCCTGGCCGTAACCCTGCTGCTGGCCGTAGGGCTGCTGCTGCCCGTATTCCTGCGGCTGACCGTAGGGCTGCTGCGGGTAACCCGCCGGGTAGCCCTGCTGCGGCTGGCCGTACGCCTGGGGCTGGCCGTACATGCCGGGCTGCGGCTTCGGCTTGGGCACGTAGTAGAGGGTCCGCCAGATCTTGAAGATCGCGAACGCCGCGATTCCGAAGATCCCCAGGTAGGCGACCCGGACCAGTAGACCGGTGAAGGCGGCCCGGAGTTCGACGTCGGCCAACGTGCCGATCAGCCAGCTGAGTAGCGCGATCACTCCGAAGAACGCGGACACCGCGTACTCGACCAGCGCGATGATCGTGATCAGCTTGGCCTTGGCGGTGGCCGGCTGGATGTGGGTGACGAGCAGTACGGCCAACAGCGGAAGCACGATCGCCAGCAGGCCGACGAAGTCGAAGGAGGCGCTGCCAGCCCGGCTGGTGAAGGTCGACCCCTCGAACTGCGGGATCATCATGTTGATCAACGCGACGAAGAGCATCAGGGCGTTCGCCCCGACCAGGATCAGGGCAGCGAGTTCGCGGAGCGGTTTGGTTAGCTGACTGGCCTGCGCCTCACCGGTCGGCGTGGGCTCGGGTGGGCTGGTCAAGTCTCCCCCTGTGGGCAATGGTGGACATTGGCGACGAAGAGCCTAGTCTGCCAACCCGGCGAGAGCCGGCCCGGATCGCATGGGCGAGGATGGTCGGATGCGGATCGTGGTGCTGACCGGCGGAATTGGTGGGGCTCGTTTCCTGGTCGGGGTACGTGCGTACGCCCGCGAGGTGGGCGCCGAGGTGACCGCCGTGGTCAACGTCGGCGACGACGTCGTACTACACGGGTTGCGGATCTCCCCCGACCTGGACAGTGTGCTCTACACCCTGGGTGGCGGGGCGGACCCGGAGCGGGGCTGGGGACGGGCCGGCGAGACCTGGACGGTGAAGGAGGAGCTGGCCGCGTACGGCGCGGAGCCGACCTGGTTCGGTCTGGGCGACAAGGACATCGCCACCCATCTGGTGCGGACCACGATGCTCAACGCCGGCTACCCGCTGTCGGCGGTGACCGAGGCGCTCTGCGCCCGCTGGCAGCCCGGAATCCGGCTGCTGCCGGCCAGCGACGACCGCCTGGAGACCCACGCCATCGTGAGCGTGAGGAGTGAACGAGCGGAGCGAGAGAGCCCCGCAGTCGCGAACCAAGCCAGCACAGCCAATGTCGACGGTGAACAGCGGGCCATCCACTTCCAGGAGTGGTGGGTACGCCACCGGGGCGAGCTGCCCACCCACCGCTTCGTCTTCGTCGGTGCCGACGCGGCGACCCCGGCGGCCGGTGTCCTCGACGCCCTCGCCGAGGCGGATCTGGTGCTGGTGGCCCCGAGTAACCCGGTGGTGAGCATCGCTCCGATCCTGGCCGTGGCACCGCTGCGGGACGCGCTGGTCGCCGGTCGGGCACCGGTGGTCGGGGTCTCCCCGATCATCGGGGGTGCTCCGGTGCGCGGGATGGCCGACCGGTGTCTGGCGGTGCTCGGCGTACCCTGCGACGCGGCCGGGGTCGGCGCGCTCTATGGTGCCCGGTCCAACGCTGGCATTCTGGACGCCTGGCTGGTGGACACCACCGACGCGGGGACCGAAGTCCCGGGTGTGACGGTGGGGGCCGCTCCGCTGTGGATGACCGACGAGGCGGCGACGGCCGAGATGGTACGCGCCGCGGTGAGGCTGGTATGAGGCTGGAAATCCTGCCGGTGCTCGGCATTGGTGACGTGGTACCCGGAGATGACCTGGCGGAGCTGATCGCCACCGCCGCACCCTGGCTGCGCAACGGCGACGTACTGGTGGTCACCAGCAAGATCGTCTCGAAGGCGGAGGGCCAGCTGGTCGACGTGCCGGCTGACGGGCCGGAGCGGGCGGCGGCCCGCGAGGAGGTCCTGGTCGCCGAGACCGCGCGGCCGGTGGCCACCCGGGGCGCGACCCGGATCGTGCAGACCCATCACGGCTTCGTCATGGCGTCGGCCGGCATCGATGCCTCCAACGTGGACCGTTCCCAACTGGTACTGCTGCCGAAGGACCCGGACGCCTCGGCGCGCGCCCTACGGGCCGCCCTGCGCGAGCGGCACGGTGCCGACGTCGCGGTGATCGTCTCCGACACGATGGGCCGGCCGTGGCGCAACGGGCTGACCGATGTCGCGCTCGGCGTCGCCGGCATGGACGCGGTCCGCGACCACCGGGGCGAGGTCGACCCGTACGGCAACGAGCTGAGCATCACCCAGATGGCGGTGGTCGACGAGCTGGCCGGCGCGGGCGAGCTGGTCAAGGGCAAGTGCGACCAGGTGCCGGTGGCGGTGGTACGCGGCTATCCCGGCCTGCCCACCCCGGAGGACGGTGCCGGGGCCACGGCACTGGTCCGGGACGCCGAGCACGACCTCTTCTCCCTGGGTACCGCCGAGGCCCGGGTCGCTGGCCTACGGACGGCGGCCACCCTCGGCGAACTGGACCCGGCCACCGGATCGGTGCCGGTCACCTCGGATCCGGCCAACGCCAACCCGGATCCGGCCGCCGTCAGCCCCGACCTGGCTGCCGTCACCCGGGCGATCGCCACGGTGGCCGGCGTGATCGCGCCCGGCACGGTCTTCACCCCGGTCACCGACCCCGAGGTACGGGACCGGATCGCGACCGCACTGCCGGAGTGGCCGCCGGCCGCCACCGGCATGATCCGGTGTGGCCTGGCGGCCCGCACCGATCCGGCCGCCCTGGTCCGGTTCGGTGCCGACGTGCACCGGCTCCGGGTGGCGCTGGCCGCCGAGGGGCTGTCATCGTCCCTGCTGGTGCCCCCCACCGGCAGCGCCGAGAGCGCCATCGTCGCGATCTGAACCCGCTATCGCAGGGTCGGGATGCCGGAACGTATCTGACGGCGGCCCCGGCCCGGTCAGACGTACCCTTCTTCGCCCTGGGTCTTGAGCTCGTCCACCAGCTTCTTGACGTCCTGTGCCCGGTCGCGGGGACAGACCATCACCACGTCCGGGGTGTCCACCACGACCAGGTCCTGTACGCCGAGCGCGGCGACCAGCCGCCCGGAGTGCGGCACCACCACCAGGCCGGCGCTGTCCCGCAGCAGGACCGCCGGCTTGTCGCTCTCCTCGGTGCCCAGGACGACGTTGCCCGCGTCGTCACCGGGTAGCACGTCACCGAGGGTGTGGAAGTCGCCCACGTCGTTCCAGCCGAAGTCGCCCGGTACGGTGGCCACCCGGCCGGCGGCGGCAGCCCCCTCCATCACGGCGTAGTCGACCGAGATCTTGGGCAGGGTCGGCCAGACCGTCCCCAGCACATCGTCCTGCTCCGGAGTGCCCCACGCCTGCGCGATGGCGGTCAACCCGGCGTGCAGCGCCGGCTGCTGCCGGGCCAGCTCGGCCAGGAACACGTCGACCCGCCAGACGAACATGCTCGCGTTCCACAGGTGCTGCCCGGACCGCAGGTAGCCCTCCGCCACCTCGGCAGCCGGCTTCTCCTTGAACTCCCGGACCCGGCGCAGCGGACCGGAGTCGATCAGATCGCCGCACTCCAGGTAGCCGTACCCGGTCTCGGCCCGGGTGGGCGTGATCCCCACCGTCATCAGCAGGCCCTCTTCCGCGCCCACCACGGCCTGCCGTACCGTCTCCGCCCAGCGTGCCGGGTCACCGATCAGGTGGTCCGCCGCGAACGAGCCCATCACCGCCTCGGGCTCGCGCAGCGCGATCACCGCAGCGGCCAGCGCGATCGCCGCGCAGGAGTCCCGCGGCGAGGGCTCCACCAGGATGTTCTCCTCCGGCAGGCCGGTCAGTTGCCGCGCCACCGCGGCGACATGGGCCACGCCGGTCACCACCATGGTCCGGTCCGGCGTGGTCAACGGCGCGACCCGCTCGACCGTCGCCTGTAGCAGGGACGAGGAGGTGCCGGTGAGCGGATGGAGGAACTTGGGATGTCCGGCGCGGGACAGCGGCCACAGTCGGGTACCGCTACCGCCGGCCGGGATGACGGCGAAGAACATCAGCACATCATGCCGGACGGACCGACATCAGTACGTTCGGTTACCACCGACCCGGTCACGCGCGGGCCCGGGTCCAAGCGGCGATGTGCACCTCTGCGCTGGACTCCCAGGTGAATTCCTTGGCCCGATCGAAGCCCGCCTTCGCCAGCGCCAACCGGCGCGTCTCGTCGTCGAGCAGCGCGCCGAGGTCGGCACCGATCCGCTCCGGATCCTCGCTGGTGTAGGCCACCGCGTCGCCGCCGACCTCGGGCAGGGACAACCGGGGCGTGGTGAGCACCGGAGCCGCGCAGGCCATCGCCTCCAGGATCGGCAGCCCGAACCCCTCCCCGTACGACGGGTAGGCAGCGACCAGGGCACCGCCCAGGAAGCCGGGCAGGTCGGCGTAGCGCAGGTAACCGGGGCGCAGCAGCCGCAGGTGGGCGGGGACCTCAGCGACGGCACGGTCGATCTCGTCGTCCTGGCCCTGCCCACCGGCGATCACCAGGGCCGGCGGGTTGGGTCGATCCTGGACGGCGAGCACCCAGCCACGGATCAGGTTCGGCACGTTCTTGCGGGGTTCCTTGGCCCCGAGGAACGCGATGTAGCTGCCGCCGCCGAGACCAAGCCGGGCGCGTACCCGGGCCTTTTCCTCCTCGGTCGGTGCGTGGAAGGCCGCCTGGTCGACGCCGTGGTAGGCCACGTCGATGCGGGTCGGGTCGGCGTCCAGCAGGCGGATCAGCTCGTCGCGGGTGGCCTTGCTGGGCACGATCACCCGGTCGGCCCGGCGCAGCGAGGTCTTGATCGCGCTGCGGAAGAAGGTACGGCGGGACTTGTCGTAGTGCTCCGGCTCGGTGAAGAAGGTGGCGTCGTGCACGGTCACCGTCACCGGACAGCCCGCCCGCAGCGGACAGGTGTAGAACGGCGAGTGCAGCACCTCGGCCCCCACCTGCTGGGCCAGCAGCGGCAGGCCGGTCTGTTCCCACGCCAACCGGGCTGGCCGGTGCGCCAACGCGGCTGGGGCGGAGATCACCTCGGCGGTGGGCAGCATTCGGGTGTATCGCTCGGTGTCGGTCCGCAGGCCGACCACGACCAGCTCGACTGCGGTCCCGGCGACCTTGCCGAGAGCGCCGAGTAGGCCGTCGACGTATCGACCGACACCGCCACGATCAGCGGGGACGCTCGTGGCGTCGATGAGCACGCGGGGCGGACGGCCGGCGGTCACGGGGCAACTCCTCAATTCGCAGGAACTGTGTGAAACAACACTCGGGCCAAGCCTACGCTGGACCGCTCTCGCCGTGCCGACTGCGACCCGACGGTTGGTTGTCTTTCCGGCGGCACCACTCGCCGACGACACCGGGTATGGTGCCCGCGATGGCCGACAACATTGCCCGGATGCTCGCCGCCGCGATCGCGCCCGACCCGGCTCGACCCCTGCTCACCTGGTACGACGACGCGACCGGCGACCGTACCGAACTGTCCGGCGCGACCCTGGACAACTGGGTGGCCAAGACCGCCAACCTGTTGGTCGACTCGGCGGGACTGGCCTCCGGCGACCTCGTCGGCGTGTCGCTCCCGCCGCACTGGCAGTCCGCCGCCGTGCTGCTCGGTAGTTGGTCGGCGGGCGCGGAGGTGACGGCCGTACCGGGCGCGCCGGTGGAGGTGCTCTTCGCCGCCGCCGACCGAATCGGCACGGTGGCCGACTGGCCGGCCGGCGAGCGGTACGCCCTGGCTCTGGCCCCGCTCGCCGCGCCACTGCGTACGGTGCCCGCCGGCTTCGCCGACTACGTGGTGGAGGTACGCGGTCACGGCGACCACTTCACGCCGTACCCGACGGGCGGCCCGCAGGACGCCGAGCTGTGTGCCCGCGCCGCCGACCGGGCCACCGCGCTCGGCATCGCCGCCGGGGACCGGGTGCTGGTCGACGCGGCCCGCCACCCGGATCCGGTGGACTGGCTGCTCGCCCCGCTGGCCGTCGGGGCGAGCGTCGTACTGTGTGCACACCTCGACCCAGCCAAGCTCGCCGACCGGTTGACCACCGAACGGGTGACCGTGGACCTGTCCCAGGCCGACTGAGCCGACTGAGCCGACTGAGCCGACTGAGCCGGCCGCGGCCGGGCCGACTGAGCTGCCCGGCCGATGAAGACGCAGGGCGCCTCGGCGGTCCCGCCGTCAGTTCAGTCGGCGGTGCGCTCGCGGGCGAACCGCTCGAAGGCGACCAGTGACTCCGGGTTGGCCAGCGCGCCGGTGGCCGCCGCCGACTCCACCGGCGTGCCGGTCAGGATCTTCTTCACCGGCACCTCCAGTTTCTTCGCCGACAGCGTCCGGGGCACCGCCCGGACCTGGTGGATCTCGTCCGGCACGTGCCGGGGCGAGAGCGCGGTACGCAGTTCCCGGGTGATCCGGGTCCGCAGCGCCGCGTCGAGTTCGAGCCCGTCCGCCAGAACCACGAAGAGCAGCAGGTCACCGGCCCCACCCTCAGCATCTTCCAGGTGCACCACGACCGAGTCGACCACCTCGTCGAGCGCCTCGACGACCGAGTAGAACTCGGCGGTGCCGAGGCGTACCCCGCCCCGGTTGAGCGTCGCGTCGGAGCGGCCGGTGATGACGCAACCGCCCCGTTCGCTGATGGTGATCCAGTCGCCGTGCCGCCACACGCCCGGGTAGACGTCGAAGTACGCCTCCCGGTAGCGCCGCCCGTCCGGGTCGTTCCAGAAGCCCACCGGCATGCTCGGCATCGGCGCGGTGATGACCAGTTCGCCGAGTTCGCCGACGACCGCCTTCCCCTCGGCCGAGCGGGCCTCGACCCGGGCACCCAGCGCCCGGCAGGCGATCTCCCCGGCGTACACCGGCAGCAGTGGCACACCGCCGACGAAGCCGGTGCAGACATCGGTGCCGCCGGAGAGCGACTGGAGCTGGAGGTTCCGGCCGACCGCGTCGTACACCCAGGTGAAGCCCTCGGCCGGCAGCGGCGCACCGGTGGAGCCGAGGCCGCGCAGCGCGGCGAGGTCCACCGTCTCGCCGGGGCGCAGGTCGGCCTTACGGCAGGCCAGCAGGAACGGTGCCGAGGTGCCGAAGTAGGTGGTGCCGGTGTCGGCGGCGAGCCGCCACAACGTGTCCAGGTCCGGCTCGGCCGGCTGTCCGGGCTCGGTCCGGACGGCGGGGTTGCCGTCGAAGAGCACGATCGTCGCACCCACCGCCGGGCCGGAGACCAGGAAGTTCCACATCATCCAGCCGGTGGTGCTGAACCAGAAGAACCGGTCGGCCGGGCCGAGGTCGTGGTGCAGGGCCAGCATCTTGAGGTGTTCGAGCAGGATGCCACCGTGCCCGTGCACGATCGGCTTGGGCAGGCCGGTGGTGCCGGAGGAGTAGAGCACGTAGAGCGGATGGTTGAACGGCACCGGCTCGAACTCCAGGGCCTCGTCCGTCTGACCCGCCAGCTCCGCCCAGGTCGAGGTGCCGGCCGGCAGCGCGGCGTCCGGGTCCAGGTAGGGCAACATCACCGTGTGTACGACCGACGGCAGCGCCGTACGGATCGCGGCCACTTCGGCGCGCCGGTCGATCGACTTGTCCCCGTAGCGGTAGCCGTCGACCGCGACCAGCACCTTCGGCTCGATCTGCTGCCACCGGTCGGTGACGCTGCGGGTGCCGAACTCCGGGGCGCAGGAGGAGAAGACCGCGCCGAGGCTGGTGGTGGCGAGCAGCAACACGAACGTCTCGGGGATGTTGGGTGCGTACGCCGCCACCCGGTCGCCCGGGCCGACCCCGAGCCGGCGCAGTCCGGCGCGCACCCGGCGGACCTGTTCGCGCAGCTCAGCCACGGTGAGGGTGACCGGTGCCCGGGTCTGGCTGTGGGCGATGACGATGGAATCGGTGTCGGCGCGGCCGGGCATGCGCAGCACGTGCTCGGCGTAGTTGAGCGTCGCGCCGGGGAACCAGCGGGCGCCGGGCATCGTGGCGTCGCTCAGTGTCGCGGTCGGCTGGTCGTACGCCCGGACGTCGAAGTAGTCCCAGATCGAGCGCCAGAAGCCGGCCAGGTCGGACACCGACCACTGCCAGAGTTCGTCGTAGTCGGCGAAGTCGAGGCCCCGCTCGACCCGCAGCCAGCGCAGATAGTCACCGATGCGCGACTTCTCCCGGACGTCGGCCGGCGGCGTCCACAGCAGCTCACCCACAGTCCACCCCTCCCCTGGTCCGGCACCACGCCGTGCCGGCCCGTGGCGACATCTTGCCCTACCCGGACGTGCTGTCCTGCGTGCCCGGTGTCGTGACTTCCCGGTGCGCCTGGATGGCCTGGCGTTTGGCCAGCCGGTGTGCCCGACGGATCTCCGCTTCCCGGTAGCGTCGCTCGTCCTCCGGGGTCTCCGGCAACACCGGCCGGACCGCCCGTGGCCCGCCGGCCACGTCCACCCCGACGAAGACCAGATATGCGGTGGCCACCCGGACCGGTTCCTCCCCGGCGGTGTCCCAGCGCTCGGCGAGTACCTTCACCCCCACCTCCATCGAGGTGTATCCGGTCCAGTTGACCTGGGCGTGCGCGTGCACCAGGTCACCGACGCGTACCGGCTCGGAGAACACGATCTCGTCGATGGCCGCGGTCACCGCCGTGCCCCCGCAGTGTCGTGCGGCGGCGGCTCCGGCCACGTCGTCGACGAACTTCATCAGTACGCCACCGTGTACCGTCCCGTACAGGTTTACATCGACAGCCGTCATGATGCGACTCAGGGTGACCCGGGAATACGAGGTCGGCTTGCCCAAGAGGTCGGGCGCTGGCTGCTCGGTCATGCCGGAAACGGTACGGTGCCGGAATGCGACATCTCTGGAGCTTTCTCGCCGGGATCGTGGTGGCGCCGCTCACCTGGGTGCTACTCACACTGGGGCAAGACGGGTCAAGCCGGACAGTCGACCGCTGGGTGGAGCTCGGAACCTTCACCACGGCAAACCTGATCGAGCCAGCCGTCTACCTCGCGGTCGCCGGCATCCTGCTCGGTCTGCTCGGCACACTGCGGGTCTCGCCACTCGGGCCGCTGGTCGCCGGGCTACTGCTCGTCACCCCGTACGTCAACCTGTTGATCGACCCGTTCAAACTCCAGGAGGCGATCCCGGACGATCTGCGGTTCCGCGGTGATCCGCTTCCGCTGTTCCTGCCCGTACAGAACGGCACCCTGTTCCTGATCGGTGCGCTGTTGCTGATCGCCACCTTCAGCGGGCAGCGCTGGCGGCGGTGGCCGGCGCGCGCCGAGGCCGCCGTTCCGGCACCCGCGCCGGCGTCATCATCATCGTCATCGTCGTCGACTTCCACCGATGACGACGAACCGACCCGGCCGGACTGGTCGGCGCTGAACGCGGAAACCTACGACCCCGACATCGCTGCGCCGACGTTGGGTTACCCGGACGCCGACACCACCTCACCGTTGCCCCGCCGGGAAGGCAACACCTCGCCCTGGTCCTCGCCGCCGCGCGGTACGACCCGAACCGACACCGAATAGCCGCCCACACCGAAGGGGGTGCGGGACCGGGTGACCGATCGCCGGGTCCCGCACCCTGGCGGCGGCACACTACAGTGTCGGTCTATGCGATCGGGGGCGACGGATCGATGGTGGTCGGGCGTACGCGGCCTGCTTCCGCTCACCGCAGCGGCCCTGCTCGCCGTCGGCCCGCTACCGACACCAGCCTCCGCCGACGACCGGGCGGACGCCGCACTCGTCTTCTGTCTCTCCGCAGACCAGCGTCCACACCTGGTCGAGGCGGCCGTGGTCCTGGGTCTGACCCACCCCGGCTCGGCCCCGGACCGGCTGACCACCAACGGCCAGGACCGGAGCATCGAACAGTGGCGCAGTGGCCACCGGGCCGACTTCGACCGGGCCTGTGCCGCCCTCATCGGAGCCCAGCGACACGAGACCGGATCGTCGACCGAGCAGTCGAACGGCCTGTTCGCCCTGCTGGTGCCGGCGCTGCTCAGCGGCGCGGTGGGCTGGTTCTTCAGCGCCCAACTGGCCACGGCGGGAGCCCGTCGGGTGCAGGCCGACGGGCTGCGTACGGCGAGTCGAGCATTCGTCGACGCCGGTGAGGCGTTTCTCCGCCAGCAGCAGACGGCGCAGGCCGGCCTACCCCCCGACGACGAGACGGTGCACACCCGTCGCGTCGAGCTGGCCGCAGCGCTGGACCAGGTCGCCTCGGCGCGCCGCTGGTGGCGAATGCCCCAACGGCTCAGCGAAACGCTCTCCGGCACCCCCCTGGGCCCGGCGATGACCGAGGACTGGTTCCCACTCGACACCGCTGACCGGGCCAGCCGGGCAACGGCCCTCAGATCGGCGCTCGGCCGGTTCGCCGCCGAGGTGGAGCAGGTGGCCCGAGCGGTGCAGAGTTCCGGTCTGCCGCGTACCCGGATGTGGCGACGGTGAGCGACAAGGTGGGGCGCGGTAGCGACATGTCAATGAACCCGTTTGCCGTACCCGGGTTGAACCGGCCCGCCGATCCGCTCAACCCGGTACGGGAAAGAAAACACATCAGCTACTACGTCGACGTGGACAACACGGCGGCGGCGTTTCGCCTGTTCCAGGACCGGCTGAGCGATCCCACCAGCCTGGTCACCGACGGCCGGCTGGTGATCGTCGCCGGGCCGGAGCAGTGTGGCAAGTCGGCACTGATCAACCGGTGCGCCCACTGGGTGCAGGAACGGTTACTCGGCTCGCGGCACAGCGCGCTGGTGTTCGACATGACCCGGCTGGTCGAGCTGACCGAGACCAAGGCGGACCGCCGCCGAAGCGTCTGCCGAGCGCTGATCGACCGACTCTGGCAGGCCGGGGCGGTGACCGATCAACGCCTGTTGGAGCTACGCGGGCAGCCCGACGAGGCGTACCTCTACCTCGCCGGTGCGGTGCAGGAGAAGTTCGTCGCCATCGTGCTCCTACCCCCCTCCGGGGAACTGGCCCGGGAACTCGTCCAGTACGCCCGGGACGCCTACAGCAAGATCCTGTTCTTCGGGGAGAGTTCCTACGAGTCGTACGTGGATACGGTCCGGCCGGAACTGGAGCAGGCCGGGTCCGCCCCACCGATCCATCTCACCGTCGGATCACTGACCAAGCAGGACGCCGGGCGCTTCGCACACGACCGGTTGCGCAGGTCACCGGCGGGTCCGCGACTGCCCCCGGTCACCGCCGACACCCTGGACCGGGTAACCGAGAAACGACCTATGTCCATCGGTGAGTTGCAGACGTTACTCTACGGTCTGTACGAGGAGCTCCGACTGCAGCCGGACCTCACCGAAGAGGTGACCTACCAATACATCAGCGAGTTCTATCTGCGTAAAGCCAGACTCTTAGGGAACCGTTACTGATGGACCGCTTCGAGAGCGTACGCATGACCGGTGAGGTCAACCCGTATCCGTCGAGCGCGGTCGCCCAACTCGCTGAATTCGGCTCGACCTCGGTAACCATCCAGACCCCCGCCATTCGCGAGGCGGTCGCCGCGATGGAGCACTACCTCTCCCGGGACGACCATGACGATGAGAGTCATCCCCCACGCGGCCAGGTGATCGCCGTGGTCGGCGACTTCGGCACCGGCAAGACCCACCTGGCCACCCACCTCATGCGCTATGCCACCCGCCGCAGGGGCAGTTCGGTCCAGTCGCTCTACCTGAACGCCCCACCGGACACCTTCGTCTCCCTCTACAAGACCTTCATCGACAAGCTCCAGCAACGCCGGGAGATCGTCCTCACCCGGGTCCGGCAGTACTACGCCGACATCGTCGCCGAGACCCTCGGCCGCTCCGAGGCGACCGCCGAGCTGGCCCGGCAACTCAGTGCCGGAGAGATCGACCCGGTCCAGGTCGTCCGCGAATTCGGCCTGATGGAGAGCGTGTTCCTGCAACAACTCCAGGAACAGCTGCGCGGCGTGACCGACAACGCCGCATTCAGCCAGGCCCTCACCCTGCTGCTGCGGGTCGGCTTCGAGGACGCGGTCTGGGAATGGTTCAGCGGTCGACCGCCCGCCGACATCCTGCGGGAACGCGGCATCGCCAGCTCGATCGTGGACAGCGAGGCCACCGCGCTGGAGGCAATGGGGGTGTTCGCCCTGCTGATCGGGCACCGCCGACACCGCTTCGTGCTGGTGATCGACGAACTCGACCAGCTGCTCACGGCGGCCGGGCGGCGCGAGGGCGAGGCCATCGAGGCGTTCAAGCAGTTGCTGGCGGTCTTCGCCGCCTCCGGTGCCTTCCTCGTTCTCGCCGGGCTGCCGGACCTGCTGAACGTGCTCCGTCGGGACGTACGCGAACGCATCGGGACGCAGATCCGGATGTCCCGGCTGACCGCCGGCGACGCCCGGGACTACATCCTCGCCCGACAGAACGGACGACTGGCGCCCTTCACCGACGAGACCATCCGCTACCTGGTCGAGGTGGTGAACGGTTCGCCGCGCGGCATCATCTCGCTCTGCTACCACCTCTATCGCCGGGCCCGGGAACAGCGCAGCCAGGTCACCCACGCGATGGTGCGGCAGGTGGCCCGGGACGTCTACGACGCGGGCAACGCCCAGGACGCGCACGCCGACATCCGGCAGGTGCTGGTCGCCGAAGGCCGGGAATACTGGACCGCCCACCTGCTCGGCGACACCCGGGAGACGGAGGTCGACTACTGGCTTCCGGTTGGCGGCCCGGACCGGGGCTGCGCCGTACTGCTGACCGAGTCACTGCTCTACGACGCCGACGTGGAGACGATCCGGGACCGGGCGCTGGCCATCCGAGCACTACGCGAGTGTGAACTGCTGCTGGTGGTCGTGGGCCGGCTGCCCGACAAATATCTGCGCGAGCTGACCACGGCGATCGGCCGGGAACCGTTGAGCTACACCCGAAGATCGTTCGCCGACCAGTTCAGCGTCGAGATCAAGGCGATGGTGGACCGGCTGGCGGAGTTGCCCGGTGACGACCTGCTGGACACCCTCCGGCAACGGCTGGAGCGGTTCGGCCGGCAACAGTCCAACACCCAGAACCTCCTCGGCCGACTGGCCGGGCACCTGGACTCGCTGCGCTCCGCCTCCGATCAGCAACTCGCCGCCATCCACCACGAGCTGCACGTGCTTCGGCGTTCCTTCCCCGCCGCAGCGGGTCAGGGCAGCGGTGCCGCGCCGACCGTACCGCCCCTGCCAGACGCGGTCTCCGCCCTGTTCGACCAGGCGCTGGCCTCAGTGGACGTACTGACGCCGGTGGCGGCGGTGTTGCACAACGCGTTCGACCCGGACGATGACGACGTCGGTACCGATGCCCGGATGACCGTCCGGGCCCGGCTGCCCCGCGACGACGTCCAGCAGGCCGCCGGGGTGGCCACGTTGCTGACCGCCCTGGTCGAGACGTTCGGCGACGCGGTCAGCGAGTGGTACCGGTCGGTCGTGGCCGAGCAGCCGCCCCGACTGCGCCCGCACGATCGCGACCAGCTGGATGCGCTCTGCCAGCTCTTCGACGCAGCCTGCGAACACCTGCCGGTCTACCGTCTGGAGACCTTGCAGGACTTCGTGGAGGCCACCGGCCGCACCGAATCGGATGGCCTGTCATCGGGGCGGACCGCACAAGATCCGCAAGAGGTCCTCGGTGGGCTCAGCTCACGAGTCCGAAACACGATCCTCACCCCCTTCGCCACTGCCAGCTGAGCCAGACGGCCCGACCGAGCCGCTTGGCCGCCGAAGGGCCTCGCGGATCCCGTTACTCACCGCGTGCAGCAGGTTGATCGTCACCACGGCGGGTGCCACCACCGCCACCGTGCCGGGAAAACTCGGTTCCAGCAACAGGGCCAGGATGATCGCGGTGATGCCGTTCTGTTGACCGAGTAGCAAGTCGATCCGGTCCGGCCGGGGTAGGCGGGCCCCGATCACGGCGGCGACCAGCACATGGGCGACGAAGGCGGCGGCCCCGAGCACGATCCCCGGTACGGGCTGAATGCCACCGACCAACACCAGGCCGAGCGCGAAGGTCGCCAACAGGAACGCCGCCTGGGTGAGCCGGTTCAGCACTCGCTCGATCGGCGGCCGGTAGAAGAGGCCGGCGATGGCCAAGCCCAGCAGCAGAAACTGCCACACCGCGAAACTGACCAGCCCCACCAGCAGTAGCAACTGGACTGCCAGCCGGACTCGTCCTGACCTGCCCGGTCGCCGAATGGTGCCCCCGGCCAACCGGGCATGGGGGCTGGTCGGCAACCTGGTCAGCCACCAGAGTCCACAGGCGACCGCCGCGAAGATCAGGTTCTGTGCGATGGACAGACCGAAGACGGCGATGCCGCTCGGCTCCGACTGCCCCACCGGCCCGCCGATCGGGTCGAGCATCGGCAGTACCCAGGCCGAGACGTAGACGGTGAGCAGGATGGTGATCGGATCGTCGAACGATGCCCAGGCCGACAGGATCGCCTTCGCCCGCTCCGACATCCGGCTCTGTAGACGCGCCGCCGCGAAGCTGAGCGGGTCGATCTGCGCCACCGCCACGCCCAGCACCAGATACTCGGGACGACGAAAGACCAGGTAGAGGACGCCCGAGATCAGCAGGGCCTTGACCAGCACCCCGAGGCTGACCGCGACCGCCACCAGCCGTACGTTGCCCCGAGCCGCCCGCAGGTCGATGCCGTACGTGCTGGCGAAGAGGCCGACGGCCAGCAACGCGGTGGCCAGCAACAGGTAACCCGGTTCCCGATGGACCCCGGTCAGCCCGCCGATCCGGGCGACCAACCATCCACCGACCAGCACCGTGAGGAACAGCAACATCCGCCGGGCGGCGGGCCACACCACCTCCGCGACCCGGGGTGGCAACAGCGGCCCGAACCGCCACGCGCCGGCTCCGGCGCGGTATATCCCCGTCGAGCCGGCCATCGCGGTTCAGGCCCCGAGGTCGCGGGCGAGTCGGGCGGCCTTGTCGTCGGCGGGCCCGACCCGGTTCTGGTCGAGGGTCACCCCGAGCAGGAACTCCCCGGGACGGATCGGATAGCAGTACAGCGCTCCCTGCTCGACGTCGAAGACCGCTCGGGCCAGTCGCCGCCCCACCGCCGGGTAGACGCTGCGCAGCAGGGCTCGTACCCGGGACTCGACCCGGGCACCGAAGTCCCGGTAGAACCGTCGCCGCTGGGCCACGGTGATGCTGCCGAAGAAGGGGCTCAACCGGTCGTCGCCCAGCACGTCGACGGAGAAGCTGACCGTCCCGTACCGGCACACCGCCACGAAGTGCAGGTCCTGGACGTCCAGAGCGTCCCGGCACAGCTCGATCCGACGCTGGACGTCCTCGTCGTCCTCCGGAAGGTCCGGATCCCGTACCTGGGTGGGCGGGGTGTCCGGCGAACCGTTCGGCGCGGCCAGCGTGGCGGGGTCGATCGAATCCCGCTCGCTGAGCCACAGCCAGCCGCCGTAATCGGTGGGGCGTTGGCTGACCACCGCCCGCAGCCGGTTGACCAGCGCCGAAACCTCGATGTCCGCCGCCCGGATGGCCGGCACCCGGGGGGCCAGGCCGGGCTCCGCACCGGGTGGCGGGGGGTGGGCCAGTCCGACCAGAAACCGATTCCGGAGTACGGAGAAACTGAACAACGCTGCCTGGTCGGCGTGCACCACCAGCCGGATCAGGTCACCGCTCTGCACCTGTTGCAGTTCCTCGTCCAGATCGGCCATGTCGTGCACCAGGTTTCGCCCGGCGGATCGGTAGCCGTCGAGCGTCCTCTCCGCTGGGCCACCGTCGTCGGATCCGTCGACCCGGTCCACCGTGAAGTCACAGACCCCGGCCGTGTACTGCGCGAGGTGCACCAGGTCCCGGCTGTCGCCCAGCGACTGACGGCACAGGTCGAACGCCCGCTGGTGGCCCGACCCGTAGTGGGCACCCAGGTATTCGACGAACCGCGCCGAGTCCGGCCCATCGACGTGCCCGACCGTGTCCACGCCCACCTTCTCCCCCTCGCTCCGGTCCACCGGCCACTCCCCCTCGCTCCGGTCCACCGGCTGACGATCGTTCATGTGCCCGGCACCTCAAGATCGAGGTAGTCGACGGAGAGGCCGCGCTCACCGGTCGTCTCCAGCCCGTCGCGCCGGCTGACGAGCGCACCGAGTGCCCGCTCGGCTACCTCCACGTACCGGTGCTCGGTGCCGAGCAGATCCCGGCTGATCTCCAGGGTGGTACGCAGCAGCGTCGCGGCGGCGGTCAGGTCCCCGGCGGCGACCAGGTTTCCGGCCTGGTTGATCGCGGCGGCCAGGGCCCACGGATGCGCCTCCTCGCCGAGCCCGGCGCGCAGCCCGTCCAGCCCTTCCTGGCCGGCGATGACCGCCTCGTCGTCCCGGCCACAACCCCGCAGGAAGACCGCGAGGTTGACCCGGCAGATCTGGGTGAACGGGTGCGCGTCGTCGTACTCGTCGCGGTAGCCACGCAGACACCGGCTCGCCATCTCCACCGCCGTCACCGTCTCACCGGCCAGGTGGTAGTCCGCCGCCAGGCTCAACGTGCAGGACCGGGTCCGCGGATGGTGCTCGCCGACCGTCCGGCGGTACGCCAGCAGCGCCCGACTGTTGAGGTCCTTGGCCCGGCTGTGTTCCCCCCGACGCCGCTCGGTGACCGCCAGCGCGCGAATGATCCGCAGGGTGTCCGGATGGTCGTCGCCGCCGATGCGCAGCATCCGGGCGTACGCCCGGGTCAGGGTCCGATAGGCCGCGTCGAGTTGTCCCAGCTCACGCTCGTAGGTGCCAACGTCGGAGGCGGACCACCAGGTGTATGGGTCCTCCTCGCCGAAGAGCCGGATCCGGCGGTGCAGGGTGTCCCGTTCCCGTTCCAGCGCCTCCTCGGTGAACCCGGCCAGGTACGACGCCAACGCCAGGTTGTGTGCGGCCCGCAGGGTCTGCGGATGGTCGTTGCCGAGTGCGTCCCGGAAGCCCCGCCAGGTGGCCCGGTCCTCGATCAACGCCGCCCGGAACTGGCCCAGTCCACGTTGGTCGGCGGCCATGCCCCGGCGGGTGACCAGGGTCCGTAGGTGGTCGGGGCCGAGCAGTGCCGAGGAGGCGTCCAACGCCACGGTGTCCAGTTCGTAGGCGGTGGCCTCCTGACCGAGCAGACGGCGTAGGTCGGCCAGGGCGGTCGCCAGCCGAAGGGTGAGCCGATCCCGCCACCCGTGTACGGCCACCCACCGGTCCAGCACCG
Source organism: Micromonospora sp. NPDC003197 (assembly GCF_053590565.1). Classification (NCBI taxonomy): domain Bacteria; kingdom Bacillati; phylum Actinomycetota; class Actinomycetes; order Micromonosporales; family Micromonosporaceae; genus Micromonospora; species Micromonospora sp. NPDC003197. The sequence goes on from NZ_JBSFTE010000007.1 coordinate 151,451, forward strand.
GCTGCCCGAGGCGTACCCCCTCGGCCAGGGCTTCCCCCCGGGTCGACGTGCTCAGGTAGCCGAACTGGGTGACCACCCACTGGCGTACCGCTGGGGGTTCGTCGGCTTCCAACGCACCGGAGCGCAGCAGGTGCCGGTGTAGCTCGACGAGGTCACCCGTCCGGCGGTCACCCGCTTCGGCCAGGCCGGCGCCGGGGGCGAACAGGGCCAGTCCGAGGAGCAACTGTCGCTGGCGGCGCTGCCGCTCGTCGGCGGTCATCGTCGCGGCTACTGCGGCCTGCATCGCCGGGTGCATGATCAGCCGTGAGTCGGCTCCCCAGTCGACGGTGAAGAGGCCGAAGCGTACCCCGGCCGCCAACCCCCGCTCGACCTCCCAGCCGTCCTGGCGCAGCAACTCCCCGCCGGTATCGCCGGTGGGCTCCCCATCCACGGCACCGGCGGCGTCGTCGACGGCACCGGCTACCTCGTCCACCGCGTCAGCGAGCTGCGCGAGCAGTTCGCGGGAGCGCACCACCCGCAGGGTGATGCCCTCGGTGGCCACGAAGACACACATCTGGGCGAGGGCGTGGGCGACCCGGCCAGCGAAGTCCTCCCGCATCAACTGGAACGACGCCCGCAGAATGTCGCCCAGGCCGACCAGTGCCTCGGGTCGGGCCGAGGCCGACGATGTCTCCGGCTCTGCCGCTGGTCGTACGGTGGCCAGAAAGGCGGGAACTGCGACGTCGGTGGCCTGCGAGCGGGCCACCCCGTGCCGGGCGTGCAGCAGGATCCCGGCCTGCCAGAGCACCCCGGCGGTGGCCCGCAACGCCAACGGCATGCCGCCGACCGCCTCGGCCACCTCGGCGGCCCGGTCGGCGGAAAGGTTCGGGGTCTGGGCCAGCAGGACCGCGATGCTGTCGGCCCGACTCAACGGGGTAACCGTGAGATCCGACCGGATGCCGTTGGCCGCCTCGGTCGGGGCCGGTCCCCGGGTCACCAGCACGTGCCCCGTACCGCCCACCGGAAGCAGGTCGGTCAGCTTCTCCGCGCCCGCCCCGTCGTAGATCAGCAACCACGGGGTACGCCGTCGACGAAGCTCCTTGAGTACCTCCTGCGCCGGATTGCCCTTCGGCTCGACCCCCAACTCCTCGGCCAACCGGCTCAGGGCGGTACGGACACTGTGCCGGTCCTCGGCCGGAATCCAGGCGATCAGCTCGTAGTCGTAGCCGAACCGGTGCGCGTACTCCCGGGCGATGTCGCTCTTGCCGACGGCCGGCTCGCCGTACAGGGTGACTTCCCGTGCCTCGGTGGAGGCCAGCAAATGATCGCGGACCGCTTCGAGTTCCTGGGCCCGGCCGACGAAGGTGAGCGGGCGGGGCGGCAGCTCGAAGCGGAGCTGCCACGGCGGCGGGCCGGCCGGGAAGCGGGGCCGCCACCCGGGGCCGGCCGGGATCGCCGGCACGCCCGCCATGCCGAGCGCGGCCCGCAGCCGTTTGTGTGCCAACGCCTCCGCGCAGTTGCCGATATCCGCGCTGCGATATCCGGACCGGAATCGGGGCGCCGGCTCGGCAGCGGTCCGGATGACGACGATGTCGGGCGACTGCCCGGAGGCTGGTTCGGCCGGCAACAACCGGGCCAGCTCCGCCGACGCGTCCGGGGTGTCTGCCGGGGCCACGACCATCACCGTGGCCCGCTCGGCGACGTCGGCCCAGAGCCAGTCCGCAGGTAGCGGGCGGACCCGGGTGCCAGCACCGTCGAGCTGGGCCCGAATCCAGTCCGCCCAGGGCCGTTGGGCCGGGGGATAGACGAGGTAGATCTGTTCCGGCCCGTCGCCGGACTGCAACCCCAGACTGCGCTGGTAGCGGCGACGCATGGCGTCCGAGACCAGCGGCACGGTGTCGACGGCACCGTTGGAGATCGCGTGGGTGAGCCGCTGGTACGCCGTCAGCAGCCGGTGCCGGCTCGGCGAGTCCTCCATCAGCGGGGCCAGCACCTGGTCGTACGGCCGGTGCGGCAGCTCGACCTGGACCAGGTCGTCAGCGGCGCCGTCACCGTTGTCGGCGAGGGCGTCGAGGAAGGCCCGGCGGATGTCACTGCGGCTGCGTTCGCCCTCCGGACTGTCACTGTCGTCGAACTGCGTGGCCACGACCATGACCTGCACCCCGACCGGGGCCTCCCGGTGCACCCGGCGGGCGAGTTCGGTCGCGCCGTCGAGCCGAGCGCGCTGGCTCGTGAAACAGATCGCGACCGCGTCGCAGACCGTCGCGATCCGGGTGACCGCCGCGTTGCTCACCCCGGCCGGCTCGTCCATCAGCACGTAGTCGTAGTCGGCCGAGCGGAGTTGTCGGCGCAGCTCGCTCAGCGGCAGGTCGGGCGGGGGGACCTCGCTGGTGCCGGATGGTGCTCCGGCGGCCGGCGGTACGGGCAGCCACACCACGTCCAACCGGCCGGCGTCGCCGGTGAGCGCGGCGTACCGGCGAACCAACGGCCGGGCAGTGGCCCCGTCCAGCGGTGATACGCCGATCGAGCGGAGCATCAGCATGTCCAGCACCTGGGCCAGCTTCGCCGGTAGCAGGTCGACGGTCCGTCCCTCGTCGACGTGGTACATCTGCAGGTACTGGTGTACCCGCATGCCTTCGAGGTCCGAGTCGAGTACCAGCACCCGTTGGCCGGCGCTGGCCAGGATCCAGGCCAGGTTGGTCACGATGCTGGTGCGTCCGGTGTTACCGGTCGCGGCCACGAACGAGACCACCCGGGTCGGCCCGTGAACAGGGGTGCCGCCAGCATTGTTTCCCAGCCCCATCGCCGCCCCATACATATCGATCAGCTCATCGCTCGGCAGCTGGTTTGACAAAATTCTCCACGTCCACGTAGTTCTGCCAACTGGCGTAATCCTCGGCCGGGGTCGGGCTTTCGGCAATGAGCCGACGCAGGGAACGCAGAAGGGCGGTACGCGGAACCGCGTCGAGTTCTTCCGTACCCATCCCGGATGCGTCGATCAGCTCGGAGACAAAACGTGTCTCGTCCTGTTCCACAGGTTTCCCCATGACCGGCCCCACTTTCGTCCCTATCGGCGATACCCCCGTTTCCAGGGGCGAACGGGACATGCGCCGCCTCGATGGCTTATCGTAGCGTCCGTCGATGCGATGGCCCGCCTCTGCGCGTACGCCCCAACGCCGACACCGCCCGCCCAGGGCCCGCCATTGCCCACCTTCATCCGGCCGAGTCGCGGGAGAATCCTGAGTGGAATCGCCTTTTCACCAGCTAGCCGGCAACGCCTTCGCCGAGTTCAGCCGGGGCGGCGGAGGGCCCGCCGTCATCCGGTCGTTACTCGCCGGGCAATACAGTAAGAACCTGCTGCTACTGCGGGCGATAGTCGAGTTGGCGACAGAAGTCGGGCACCGTGATCTGGTGGCGATCGGTCAGGCCTACTCGTCCATCCAGGAAATCCGCCGGTGCGCGCCGCAGGCCGCCCGAACGGTGTTGACCTACCCCTCGGTCAGCGCCTGGGCGATGAGCACCATGGTGCAGCTCAGCAACGGTGTGGCCACGACGCACCCCGGTCGCATCGGCACCCTCGCCACCGCCGTCGCCCTACAGGCCCGGATGCCGGCGACCATCACCCTGCCGGGAACGAGTTGGTCGGGTGGTGTTCTCGCCCTACCGTCCCTGGGGCGGGTGCGCCTACCTCAACCCGAGGCAGCGACGGTCCTGGCCTGCATCGGAGCCGATGGGGCGACCCTCACCATCGACGGGGCGAGCGTTGCGGTGACTGTGGCGGGCAGCCCGGCTCGATCGGCCGGTTCGACCGCGTACGAAGGCCTGGCCGGGCCGGACGAGAAGCTGTGGCAGCCGGTGCCCCACCTCTCGACCGTCCACGATGGCCTGGCCCTACGCCTCCGGCTCGACGAACTGGGGGCGTTCTCCGGGATTGGCGAGACCAACCCGGAGCCGATGAGCCGGGCCGAGCTGGGCGAATGGCAGCGGCTCATCGGCTCGGGCTGGCGGCTGCTCGTCGAGGGGCACCGCCCGTACGCGGAGGAGATCGCTGCCGCCATCACCATGGTCGCGCCGCTGCGTACCCCGGACCGGGGCCAGGTCAGCGGCACCTTCCGCAACGCGGTCGGTTGCGTGGCGATGTCCCGCCCCGCCGATCACCGGTCGGCGGCCGTCACCCTCGTCCATGAGCTGCAACACACCAAGCTGTCCGCGTTGATGAACCTCTTCCCGCTCATCGAACCCGGACCGGACGACCGCTTCCACGCGCCGTGGCGGACCGACCGCCGCCCGCTGGCCGGCCTGTTGCAGGGCCTGTACGCGCATCTGGGCGTCGCCGCGTTCTGGCGGCGTCAGGCACGGCACGAGTCCGACGCCGACCACGTCCTACGCGCCCAGGTGGAGTACGCCCGCTGGCGCGAGGCCTGCCGGGAGGTCGCCGACCTGCTCCTGACCACCGGACGGCTGAGCCGGATAGGCCGGCACCTGGTCCAGGGGGCCCGGCGGACGCTGGCCGAGTGGCAGGGGGAACGGCTGCCGGCCCGTGTCGTGGCCATCGCCCAGCGGTGGACCGAAGAGCACCAGGCCCGCTACGACGACCACCCGGCCTGCCACGACGAGAGTCTGCCGCGGACCGGCCCCCCGGCCCGGAACGAGGCCTCGCCGCGCCCTGGCGGCTCGGGACGGCCCTGACGTCCCCCGACCTACTGTCCGGCGTTCTTCAGCAGCTCCCGGGCCATGACGATGCGCTGGACCTGGTTGGTGCCCTCGTAGATCTGGGTGATCTTCGCGTCCCGCATCATCCGCTCGACCGGGTAGTCGCGGGTGTAGCCGTAGCCGCCGAGGAGCTGGACCGCATCGGTGGTGATCTCCATGGCGGCGTCGGAGGCGAAGCACTTGGCCGCCGCGCCGAAGTAGGTGAGGTCGGCGTCGCCCCGTTCCGACTTGCCCGCCGCGACGTAGGTCAGCTGTCGGGCCGCCTCCAGCTTCATGCCCATGTCGGCGAGCATGAACTGGACGCCCTGGAACTGGGCGACCGCCTTGCCGAACTGCTTGCGCTCCTGGATGTAACCCCGGGCGTAGTCGAGCGCCCCCTGGGCGATGCCCACCGCCTGGGCGGCGATGGTGACCCGGGTGTGGTCCAGGGTGCGCATCGCGGTGACGAAGCCGGTGCCCGGCTCACCGATCATCCGGTCGGCCGGAATCCGGACGTTGTCGAAGTAGACCTCCCGGGTCGGGGAACCCTTGATGCCCAGCTTCTTCTCCGGCGCGCCAAAGCTCACCCCCGGGTCGGACTTCTCGACCACGAAGGCCGAAATGCCCCGGGACCGGGCGCTCGGGTCGGTCACCGCGAAGACCGTGTAGTACTCCGAGACACCCGCGTTGGTGATCCACCGCTTGACCCCGTTGAGCACGTAGTGGTCCCCGTCACGTACCGCGCGGGTGGTCATGGCGGCGGCGTCGCTGCCCGCCTCCGGCTCGGAGAGGCAGTACGAGAACATCGCCTCGCCCCGGGCCACCGGCGACAGGTAGCGCTGCTTCAGCTCGTCCGAGGCGGCCAGCAGCAGCGGCATGGTGCCCAGCTTGTTGACCGCGGGAATCAGCGACGAGGAGGCGCAGGACCGGGCCACCTCCTCGATCACGATGGCGGTGGCGAGGGCGTCCGCGCCCGCCCCGCCGTACTCGACGGGGATGTGGGGGGCGTGGAAGTCGGCGGCGCGCAGCGCGTCGTACGAGGCCTTGGGGAATTCGCCCGTCTCGTCCGCCTCAGCGGCGTTCGGCGCGACCCGCGCCTCACACACCGCTCGTACGGCTGCCCGGATCTCGTCGTGCTCCTCCGGAAGCCGGTAGGCGTCGAACGCCGATTCTGTCGTCATTATGGCCCTCCCCTGGCGAGTTGTCGGCCCTCGCCGATTATCATGCGTGTCTGTAGCGTCTGCTCGTGGCCTGCCGCGTGGATGTGAGGATACCGACCAAGCTTTAGGCATCCCTACCGGCGCGTAGGGTCACGAACTATCGTCGCCCTGCGAACCCGGCGGCAGATACATACAGAAAGATCCTGTTCGGTGCCCGGCCGAGGCGCCGCAGCAAAACGCGACGCGAAGATGCGCCGCCCAGTGCGAGCGGAGAACACAGGCGTGACGATCCCGTACCCGAACACCCAACCCGTGTCGGCGATCCCAACGGTCAACCCACCGTCCGGCGCGTCCCGCCCCCGGCTGACTTTCCTCGGCACCGGCTACCTGGGTGCGACGTACGCCATCTGCTTCGCCGAGCTCGGCTACGAGGTGATCGGCTTCGACGTCGATGCCGACAAGATCGCCAAGTTGGCCAGTGGCGAGGTTCCCTTCCACGAGCCTGGCCTCGACGAGCTGCTCAAGCGCAACCTGGCCGCCGGGCGGCTGCGGTTCAGCACCGACATCGCCGAGACCGCCGACTTCGGCGACGTCCACTTCATCTGCGTCGGCACCCCGCAGCGGGCCGACGGAATGGGCGCGGACCTCTCCTACGTCGAGGCGTCGGTCAGCGGGCTCGCCCAGCACCTGACCCGCAAGGCCCTGATCGTGGGCAAGTCGACCGTTCCGGTCGGCACCGCGGAGTGGGTCGAGCAGCTGGTCGGAAAGTACGCCTCGGCCGACCTCGGGGTCGAGGTGGCCTGGAGCCCCGAGTTCCTCCAGGAGGGCTTCGCCGTCGAGGACGTGCTGCGCCCCAACCGGATCGTGGTCGGGGTCAAGAGCGAGTGGTCGCACGCGATGCTCTACAGCGCGCACAAGGGCGTGTTCGACCTGGCCACCACCGAGGACCGCGAGGTGCCTGTGGTGGTCACCGACTTCGCCACCGCCGAGTTGGTCAAGGTCGCCGCGAACGCCTTCCTCGCCACCAAGATCTCCTTCGTGAACGCGATGGCCGAGGTGTGCGAGGTCGCCGGCGGTGACGTCACCCAGCTGTCCCGCGCCATCGGCTACGACCCGCGCATCGGCAACCGCTTCCTCCAGGCCGGTCTCGGCTTCGGCGGGGCCTGCCTGCCCAAGGACATCCGGGCCTTCCAGGCCCGCGCCCAGGAACTGGGCGCCGGCGAGGCGCTGCGCTTCCTGCACGAGGTCGACCTGATCAACCTGCGTCGGCGTACCCGGGTGTTGCAGCTCGCCGCCGACCTGCTCGGCCGCCGCTACGGCCCGGCCGGCCCCGACCTCTCCGGCACCCGGATCGCCGTGCTCGGCGCGACCTTCAAGCCCAACACCGACGACGTACGGGACGCCCCGGCGCTGGCCGTCGCCGCGCTGCTGGTCAAGGCCGGCGCGGACGTGCACATCTACGACCCGCAGGGGATGGAGAACGCACGGCGTACGCTGCCCACCCCGACCTACCAGCCCACGATGACCGACGCGGTACGCGACGCCGACCTGGTCTGCGTGCTCACCGAGTGGGCCGACTTCCGCAACGCCGACCCGGCCGCCCTGGGCGAACTCGTCGCCGGCCGACGGGTCGTCGACGGTCGCAACTGCCTGGACGCGGCGCTCTGGACCCAGGCCGGCTGGGAATACCGGGGCATGGGCCGCCCCTGATCCACTGACACCTCGGCCGGCCGCCGCCCCGTTCTCCGGGGTCGGCGGCCGGCCTTTTTCCGATCTCGCCCCGGCGAGGGACTATCGAAGAGTTGCTTAGTTTCGGCATGCTTCGGGAAGAGTCCATACCGCGGGTTGGCCGGGTCCGGGAGGTGCCATGAGTACGTACCAGTGCTCGTCGTGCGGTCGCGAGATCACCTCGGCGCCAAAATGTCCACACTGTCACGCCGAACAACCTGAGTGGTACGAGGACCTGGGCCGCCTCGAACGCTCCATCGCCGACATGAAGGCCCGCGAGGCGGCGCTCGGCAACGAGCAGCGACAGATCGCGGCGCAGATGCAGGCGGCGCTCTTCCAACGCGACATCCTGACCCACGCCGGCGAGGAGCGGGCCCGGCAGGCCACCCGACCGCGCCGGGTGCTGCGCCGCCGGGCCGGGCAACGCCCACCAACCGCCGAGGGCGGAACGCGATCGGTCACCACCCCGGGGGTACGCCCCGGCACCGATCCCGGGGCCCGACCCCGTGTCCCCCGACAAGGCCCCATCCACACCGGCGGCCGAGATCGTCCACCACCACCCTTCATCCCGTCCGATGAGTCGGCCTTCCTGGACCCGGACGCCCCGCAGCCCCGCCCCGAGGCCTCCACCCGCGAGGTGCAGAACATCCTGCTCGGCCTCGGCGCGCTGCTACTCGGGGTGGCCGCCGTCGTGTTCGCCGCGATGGCGCTCAGCTCGCTCGACGACTTCAGTCGACTGGGGATCCTGGTCACCGCCACCGCCCTGATGCTCGCCGCCCCGCTCGCGGTGGCCCGACGAGGACTCACGGCCACCGCCGAGACGATCGCCGCCGTCGGTCTGCTCCTGGTGCCGTTGGACGGCTATGCCCTGTGGACCGTCGACCAGGTACGCGACATCGGCGCCTCCGGCCACGTACTCGCCAGTCTCACCTTCCTGGTCACCGCGGTGATCGCTGGTGGCTACGCGCGCGTGACCGGCTTGAACGTGCCCCGCTTCGCCGGCGTGCTCGCCGTACAGCCGATCCTGCCTCTGCTGGCCTACAACTGGATCAGCGGTCCGGTCGGCTGGGCCTTCGTACTGGCTGCGGTCGCCGCGATCGACCTCTATCTCGTCCACCTGCTCCACCGTGACCGGCCGAGCCACATCCCCGATCAGGGTCGACCGGATCGAGTTACCGCTGACGACCGGCCCGGCAAGCCTGATGCTGACGATCCGCCCGGCAAGCCTGCCGCTAACGATCGGCCAGAGGCCGCTCGGGAGGAAGACGACGCGGTCCTCATCGCCGAGCCCATCGGCCGGCCCTCGCGCGGCGGGCCGCCACGAGCCGGCGTCCAGGCAGATCCGGGGATCACCCGCTGGCTGATCGACCTGACCGGGGCGCTGCATGGTCTCGCCGTGGTCGTGGCCCTCGGCTTCGCCATCGCTGCCCTGCTCCGTGCCGACGCCGTACCCACCGCTGCCCAGGCCGGTTTCGCCCTGGTGTTTGCCGCCGGGGTGGGGCTCGCCGGGGCGCTGGGCCTTGGGCGGGCGGCGCTGATCGACCTCGCCGCCGGGGTGCTGACCCTGGCCGTCATCGGTGCCGTCGGTCGGATGGCGGCGGTCGCCCTACCCGGCCGGGCCCTGCTGGTCGTCGCCGCCGTCATCGCCCTCGCCGGGCTCGGCGTACGAGCGCTGCCGGAGATCGCCCGACGCGGGCCGCAACTGGCGGCGGCCGTGGCGCTCAGCGTCACTGGTCTGGTCGTCGCCGGTGGGGCCCTGCGGGCGGGGCTGGCCCCGATCCGGGCCGCTCTGCCGGCCTGGGACGCCGACCTCGTCTTCTACGCCGACAAGCTCGAGGCCGCAGTCGGTACGGCCGGCTGGCAGCTCGCCACCACCGCCTTCCTGTTGACCATCGCCGCAGTGCTCGCCCTCCCGTCGGAGATCCGGCGCGAGTTCGCCATCACCGGTACCGCCCTCACCGCGCTCGCCATCCCCGCCTCCTTCGGGCTCGCCTGGAGCCTCGCGCCGTGGCCGCCGGTGCTGGCCGCCATCGGTATCGGAGTGATCGGTCTGTCGGCCCGGACCGACCGGGTCGCGCTCACCCATGCCATCGCCGCCGCCCTGGTCGGCCTCGCCGGGGCCGGTGCGGCGCTGGCCCGCCCCGGCCTCACCGCAGCGGTCCTGTTCACCCTGGCCGCCGCCGGAATACTCATCTCGTTGCTGCCGACGATCCGTACCGCACCGGAGCAGGCTGGGCTGATCGCGGCCTGGGCGGCCGGCGGGGCGGCGTTCGCCCTGCCCGGGGCGGTCGCCGCGTTCGTGGCGGCGACCATGCCGGCCGAATCCACGCCGACCGTCACGTCACTACAGGACGCCACCGCTCCGGTGCTGGCCGCCAGCTTCCTGGCGGTCTGCGCGACCCTCGGCTTCGCCGCGGTCGCCCAGGTTTCGCACCGGCAGATCAGCCTGCCACTGGCCCTGGGCACCGGCTTCGGTGCCCTGACGGTGACCGCTGCCGCCTTCGGTGCCCCCGGAGCCACCATCGCCGACGCCTGGGTGGGGGCGCTGCTACTGGTCGCGGCGGTGCTGCTCTTCCTCGCCCCGTCCATCGACGCAGGCCGGCGAGCCGACCGGCTGCTCGACGGCTCCGACTTCGCAGCCGCAGCGGCGACCGCCGGCCTGGTCGGCACGCTCGCCCGGATCGCGACGATCCTGGCACCCGGCTCCAAACTGGCCGCAGCTGCCCTGATCGTCCTGGTCATCGCCGCCGGAGTACGGGCGATGCCGGTCGAGTGGCGACGTGGCCCGATCCTCGGCCTGTCGATCAGCGGTGGTGTCATCGCCCTGATCGCCGCCTACACGGCACTACCCGACGGAGTCCGGGCGCTGACCGCACCGGGCCGGCTGTGGGAAGCGGACCTCGGCAACTGGCCAACCGGCTCCCCGGACGCGACCGCGTGGCAGGTCCCGCTGGCGCTGCTCCTGCTCGCCGCCGCCGCCGCGATCGTGCTCCCCCGCCCGTGGAAGTACGACATCGCCGTGGTCGCGGTGGGACTCGCCACCATCGGCGCCCCGGCCGCCCTCGGCCTGCCCTGGTGGTCGCCGATCGTCCTCGGTATCGCGGTCGCCACCGGGTACGGCCTCGCCGCCGTCGCCGCCGTCGATCCCCGGGCCGGGCTGGCCCGGGCTGCGGGGGCGGTCGCCATCGCACTGCACGCGATCGGGGTCAGTCTGGTCCGGCCCGGTACGACCGCCGCCGCGCTCGGTACCGTGGCGCTGGTCGGGGTGGTCGTCGCGGGGGTCGCCCGGTCACTGGCCGGCCCACCGGACCGGCTGGACGAGGAAGAGGTGCCCGCCCACCTGGCCCAGGTCGGCGGGGCGGCCACCGCCGGAGCACTCCTGGCCCTACCGGGCGCGGTCGCCGCGCTGGCCGCCACCCTCGGCTGGCCCGCCGGGATCGTGGTCACCAGTGGACTCGCCGGATCGAGCCTGGGTGTCGCCGTACTGGCCCTGGTCCGTCGGCAGGTGCCGCAGTTCCTGCCGTACGCCACCTTCGGCATCGCCGCCGGGGCGACGATCACCGCCATCGCCTCACTGCCCGCCGGCCTGCCCACCGGGGTGTACGCCGCAGCGGCGGCCCTGCTGGGGGTGCTCGCCGAACTGATCCGGTCCACCACGACACCGCCGGCCGTAACCCACCGGTCGAGCCGCCGCTGGTCGATGCTGCTCGACGAGGCGATGCGTCGGATGCCTCGCCGGTCGTCACGCGGCCAGTGGTCGGTGAGCCCGGCCGCCGGTGCACTGGCTGCCGCCGTGGTGCCGATCGCCCTCGCCGTCCTCGCCATCGCACCGACGTTGGTCGCCGCGTTGTTCGATCCGTACCGGACACTCGGCCGGATCTGGCAGGGAGCGCCGCCACAACTACTCGACCCGCCGGCTGACGCGGTGGACGGCACAAATGTGCTGGCCGCGCTGCTGCTCACCATCACTGCCGCGCTCGCTGCGGTGGGGCTCGCCGGTGGCCGACCGGCCCGGGCCGTTCCGGTGGTCCTGCCCGGCGCGGCGATCACCCTGCTCATCGCCCCGATCGCGCTGGGCTTCGGCTGGCCCAGCAGCACCATGGCGGCGCTCGCCGTCTTCACGATCTCGATGCTCGGGCTGGCCCTCACCCCACCCCCACCGCCCGCCGAGCGGGCCCGCTCGCTCCGCGTCGCCCGGGTGCTGGTCTTCGCCATCGGACTCGCCGCCGGTGGTGCGGGGCTCGCCGGTGCCCTGGCCGCCCGGAACCTCACCCTCTTCACCCTCGGCGCGGCGGTGGGCGTCGGTGCGGTGGCGGCGCTGGCCGGCCGTACCCAGTCCGCCCGGATCCTCGGCTGGCTGTTCGCCGCCATCATGGCGCAGCTCTTCGTACTCACCGCCGGTCTGGTCGCCGGCCTGGCCCCGGTCTGGTCCGCGTTCGGCGTACTGGCGGTCGGGGCGGCGCTGCTGGTGGCCGCCGCGACCCTGCCCCGACTCCGGGACCCGGCGGCGACCCGCGAGGCGGCGACGGTGGAATGGAGCGGGTACGCCGCCGCGCTGATCGCCGGGGCGTTGGCCTTCGACTCCCCTCGGCACATCGCCGCGCTACTGGCCGCCTGGGGTGCGGTGCTCGGCATCTCGGCGACGCGTCCCGGCCGGCGCGCCGTGGAACGGCGGATCCTGTTCTGGGCCGCCGTCGGTTGCGAGATCACTGGCTGGTGGCTGCTGATGGCCGTCTCCGACGTGGCTCTACCGGAGGCCTACACGCTGCCGTTCGCGGCGCTCGCCCTGCTCGTCGGGGTGCTGGAACTGCGTCACCGGACCGACCTGAGCAGTTGGGTGGCGTACGGCCCGGCGCTGGTCGCGGCGTTCGTGCCCACCCTGGTCATCGTGATCAGCACCAGCACCAGCACGTTGCGTCAGGTGCTGCTGCTACTCGGTGCGGTGGCCACGCTCATCTTCGGGTCGATGCGTCGCCAGCAGGCACCGGTGGTGGTTGGCGCGACGGTCACCGCGATCGCCGCGCTGCACGCGCTCGCCACGGTCGGCCCGTGGCTGGTGCTGATCCCGGTCGGCGTCGTGCTGCTGGTGCTGGGGGCGAGCAACGAGCGGCGTCGGCGTACCCAGGAACGCCTTCGGGGCGCACTACGCGGCATGCGTTGAGCCTCGGTCCCAGGACAGGTCGCGCGGCACCCGCCGCCGGCCGGTCCCGGGCCGTGGTGGTTCAGCCGGATCCAGCCGCGCAGCTCAGGCCAGCGAGGCCCGTAGGGCGGCGTCCTTCTCGCCGACCAACGTCTCCAGGTCCGCCTGGAAGCCGGCCATCCGAGTACGCAGCTTGTCGTCGCTGGTGGCCAGGATGCGGACGGCCAGCAGGCCGGCGTTGCGCGCACCACCGATCGACACGGTGGCCACCGGCACCCCGGCCGGCATCTGCACGATCGACAGCAGCGAGTCCATCCCGTCCAGGTACTTGAGCGGCACCGGCACCCCGATCACCGGCAACGGGGTGACCGACGCGACCATGCCGGGCAGGTGCGCCGCCCCGCCCGCCCCGGCGATGATCACCCGGATCCCCCGGTCGGCTGCCTCGCGGCCGTACTCGATCATCTTGACCGGGGTGCGGTGCGCCGACACGACGCCCACCTCATAGTCGACGCCGAACTCGTCGAGCGCCTCGGCGGCCGCCTTCATGGTGGCCCAGTCCGAGTCGCTACCCATGATCACGCCGACCAGGCTCACTTGCCCTCCCGCAGCCACCGCGCGGCGCGCGCAGCACGCGCCCGTACGTCTTCCATGTCGTCACCGAGCACCGTGACGTGCCCGATCTTCCGCCCGGGGCGGACCTGCTTGCCGTAGAGATGCACCTTGGCCCCGGGATCGGCGGCGAAGAGGTGGTGCAGCCGCTCGTCGATCGACATCCCGCCGTCCGGGCCGCCGAGCACGTTGGCCATCACCACAGCCGGCGCGGTCAGCGTGGTATCCCCCATCGGGTAGTCGAGCACCGCGCGCAGATGCTGCTCGAACTGCGACGTCCGGGCCCCTTCGATGGTCCAGTGCCCGGAGTTGTGTGGTCGCATGGCCAACTCGTTGACCACCAACTTCGACTCGCCGTTCCCGCCAGTCTCGGCATCGCTGAGCTGGCCGCTTCGAGGCCCGACCTCGCTGAGCTGGCCGCTTCGAGGCCCGACCTCGAAGAGTTCGACGGCGAGCACGCCGACCACGCCGAGCGCGTTGGCGATGTCGATGGCGAGCTGCTGGGCGCGCAGGGCCAGTGCCTCGGGTAGCGCCGGGGCCGGGGCGAGCACCTCGATGCAGATGCCGTCGCGCTGCACGGTCTCCACCACCGGGTACGCGGCCACCTGGCCGAACGGTGAGCGGGCCACCTGCACGGCCAGCTCCCGACGCAGCGCCACCCGTTCCTCGACGAGCAGCGGAGTGCCGGCCTCGATCAGCTCGGCGACCAGCGTGTTCGCCTCCTGGGCGTCGGCGACCAGCCACACCCCCCGGCCGTCGTAGCCGCCCCGGGCCGCCTTGAGCACCACCGGCCAACCGACCCGGTCGCCGAACTCGACCACGTCCTCGGGCAGGTTCACCGGCTGCCAGGCTGGCATCGGTGCCAGCGTCGACAGCCGTTCCCGCATGGCCCGCTTGTCCTGCGCGTAGATCAACGCGTCTGCGCCCGGGTGGACCGGTACGCCTTCGGCGGCCAGCGCGTGGACGTACTCGGTAGGAACATGTTCGTGGTCGAAGGTGACCACGTCACAGCCCTTGGCAAAGGTACGCAGGGCGGCGAGGTCGGTGTGCTCGCCGTACCGGACGTCGGCGGCAACCAGCGCGGCACCGTCCTCCGGGGTGAGCGCGAGGACACGCAGCGACTGGCCGAGGGCGATCGCGGCCTGGTGGGTCATCCGGGCCAGCTGGCCACCGCCCACCATGCCGACTACGGGAAGACCGGTACGAGGATCCATAACGGCGATCAGCGTAGCGTCGACCAGGCAGTCGCCCCCAATCGCTGGCCCAGAAAGTGAGCACCCGGTGCGTGACCTTCTCCGCGGTCTTCCCGTACTCGCCCATTCGATGCCGGACTTCGACGTCGAGGCCGCCCCGCCGGAGCCGGCGGAACTGTTCACCAACTGGCTGACCGAGGCGATCGCCGCCGGGGTGGCCGAGCCGCATGCGATGACCCTCTCGACCGTGGACGCCGACGGGCAGCCCGACGCGCGGGTGCTGATCCTCAAGGACCTGGACGCCGAGGGGAACCTCTCCTTCGCGACCACCTCGACCAGCGTCAAGGGCCGGCACGTCGCCGCGAATCCCCGGGTGGCGCTCAGCTTCCACTGGCGGGAGCAGGGCCGGCAGATCCGGGTACGCGGCATCGCCCGGCGCGCCGACCCGGCCGTCTCCCGGCAGGACTTCCTGGCCCGGCCGGAGGGCTCCCGGGTCGCCAGCCTGGTCGGCCGGCAGAGTGAGGTGCTGACCGACCGGGCGGAGCTGACCGGGGCGCTGGCAGCGGCCCGGACCAGGACCGCCGCTGACCCGACCGTGGCCCCCGACACCCACGTGGTGTACGCCGTACACCCCGACACCGTCGAGTTCTGGCAGGCCGATCGGCAGCGTGAACACATTCGGCTGCGCTACCGGCGGGCCGCCGACACCGGCGACTGGGTGCGCGAGCTGCTCTGGCCCTGAGGTGTTAGGAAGGGCCCCTTCTTATCGCTTTTTGCATAGGAAGGGGCCCTTCCTAACACCCCTAACAGCCGGAGCTAGCTGAGCTGGGCGGTCAACTCCTCCGCTGAGGTGACCGGCCGGTCGCAGACGAAGCCACGGCAGACGTACGCCGTCGGGGCCCCGTCGAGCATCGGCCGGTCCCGCAGCAGCGGCACCCCGGCCTGGTCAGCGGTACCCGCCACGATCACCGCCCCGGGTGGGGCATGCCGGTGGGCGGCCCGCAGCAGCGGCTCCTCGGTCGGGTCGACGGTGACGATCGCGATCTCGTACGGGCCGGAGAGCAGCGCCTCGCCCACGGTGGCGGCGTAACCGGTGAACCGGGGGTGCCGCCCGACGATCGGCGCGACCGTGCCGAGCGCCAACTCGGCGGCCTCCCGATAGCTCGGCTCCCCGGTCAACGCCGAGTACGTCACCAGCGCGGCAACCAGCGACGACAGCCCGGACGGGGTGGCGTTGTCGGTTGGGTCGGCCGGCCGGGTGACCAGTTGCTCGGCGTCGTCGGCGGTGTCGTAGAACCCACCGTTGCCGGTGGCGAACCGGGCCAGCGCCGTGTCGAGCAACTGCCCGGCCAGCTCCAGCCAGCGGCCCTCGCCGGTGATCTGGTGCATGGCGCAGAACGCCTCGGCCACACAGCCATAGTCGTCCAGCACCCCGGCCGGCTCGCCCACCACCCCGTCCCGGGACACCCGCCGCAGCCGACCGTCGACGATGTGCACGTTGGCCAGTTCCTCGGCGGCCTTCCGCATCGCCCCCCAGGCCGCCTCGGCGACGCTCTCCAGCGTCTGCGACGAGTCGTCGGGCCCTGCCGGGCCGAACGTGTCGGCGTACTGGCTGAACTCGGCGATGGCGGTGATCGCCAGCCCGTTCCAGGCGGCCACCACCTTGTCGTCCCGCATCGGCTGCGGGCGGTTGAGCCGAGCCGCCAACAGCCGGTGGGTGACGTTCCACCAACGCTGCTGGATCGCCGCGTCCGCGTCGTCGATGTCCCGAGCCAACCGCAGCACGCTGGTGCCGTGCTCGAACGTGCCGTCGGATGTCACCCCGAACAGGTCCGCGGCCCAGGCCCCATCCTCCTCGCCGAGCACCTCGACCAGTTGGGCCGGCGTCCAGGCGTAGGTCAGCCCTTCCACCCCCTCGGCGTCGGCGTCCAGCGCCGACGCGAACCCGCCCCCCGACTGGTGGAGATCGTTGGCGAGGAACCAGGCGGTGTCCTGGGCGACCCGGCGGGCCAGCGGGTCACCGGTCAGCCGCCACAGCTGGGTGTAGACCCGCAGCAGCAGCGCGTTGTCGTAGAGCATCTTCTCGAAGTGCGGCACGGTCCAGTGCCCGTCCACCGAGTAGCGGGCAAAGCCGCCGGCCAGCTGGTCGTAGAGGCCACCCCTGGCCATCGCCTCGCAGGTGTGCCGGACGATCTCCAGTGCCTCAGCAGAGCCGGTGCGCTGGTAGTGCCGCAGCAGGAAGAGCAGGTTCATGTGCGGTGGGAACTTCGGTGCCCCGCCGAAGCCGCCGTTCGTCGAGTCGTACTCCTTGGCGAGCTGGTCGGCGGCGGCGTCGAGCAGTTCGGCGGTGAGCGGGGCGGTGGGTCCGCCGACGGCCTGCGCGCCGCCGATCGCCTCGACCACCGCGGCCCCCTGCCGCAGCACCTCTTCGCGCTGGTCACGCCACGCCGTGGTCACCGATTCCAGCAACCGTACGAAGTTGGCGCGGGGGAAGTAGGTGCCACAGAAGAACGGGGTGCCGTCCGGGGTGGCGAAGACGGTCATCGGCCAGCCGCCCTGCCCGCTCATCGCCTGGGTGGCGGTCATGTAGACGGCGTCGACGTCCGGGCGTTCCTCCCGGTCCACTTTGATCGACACGAAGTTCTCGTTGAGCAGCCGGCCGACGGCCTCATCCTCGAACGATTCGTGCGCCATGACGTGGCACCAGTGGCAGGCGGAGTAGCCGACAGAGATCAGCACCGGTAGGTCCCGCCGCCGGGCCTCGGCGAAGGCTTCGTCACACCACGGCCACCAGTCGACCGGGTTGTCGGCGTGCTGTTGCAGATATGGGCTGGTCGCGCTGGCCAGTCGATTCACCCGACGACCATATCCAGCCCCGAGCCGCCCCGCGCACGGTCCGCCCTGGGAAGGCCGCCCGGCGTGGGATCAACAACCACGGCCTGGCCGGCGTGGGATCAGCGTCCGGCGCGGGCGGAGCCCCGGTTCCCGGGTACGACTAAGACGCTCCGTCGGCGCGCAGTGGGAAGACCCGGGCCGGGCTGGAGTCGACCAGCGAACGCAGCACTATCACGATCTTGTCGGACGGCATCGGCTTGAAGAAGTGGTAGCCCTGGGCTGCTGTGCAGCCCAACTCGGCCAGGACCGCCCGCTGGTCGGCCGTCTCCACGCCTTCGGCGACCACCCGTAGTCCCAGCTCCCGGCCCAACTCCACGGTGGTCCGGACGATCGCGGCAGCCTCCGGCGACTCGGCCATCCGCATTACGAACGACCGGTCCACCTTCAACTCGTCCACGGTGATACGGGTCAGGAAGGTCAACGACGAGAATCCGGTGCCGAAGTCGTCCACAGCGAGCTGTACGCCCATTGCCCGGAGGGCGGCGAGCACATCGTCGATGACCTCCAGCTCGCTCATCATCACCGTCTCGGTGATCTCCAGGACGAGCCGGTGCGGCGGCACCTGGTGGCGGCGCAGCGTGTCGGCCACCTCGGCGGGCAGCCGGGGGTCGAGCAGACTGCGGGCCGACAGGTTGATCGAGATCGGTACGTCGAGGCCGTGCCGGGCCCACTCGGCGGCCACCGCGAGCGCCTTGTCGATGACGTAGCGGGTGAACGCCCCCAGTAGCTCACTGCCTTCGACCGGCCGTACGAAGTCGGCCGGGTTGAGCCAGCCCCGGCGGGGATGCTGCCAACGGATCAGCGCCTCCACCCCGGTCGGTGCCCCGGTGGTCAGGTCGACCGCCGGTTGCAGGGCCAGGATGAGCTGGTCGTCGCTCTCCAGCGCCTCCCGGAGTTCGGCGAGCAACGCAAGCTGATCGGTGCTGGCAGCGTCCCGGCTGCTGTCGTACGCAGCAACGCTGCTGCCGCCCTCCTTTGCCTGGTACATGGCGATGTCGGCCCGCCGCAGCAGCTCGGTCATGTCGGCGGTGCCCGCACCGGCCACCACCACGCCCACCGAGGCCTCCACCGACATCCGTACTCCGGCCACCTCGGACGGATCGGCGAGCCGGTCCACGATCTCCCGGGCCCGACGCAATGCGGGCAACGCCAGCGGGGACCGATCGGCCCCGGATGCGGGCTCGCCGAGCATCGGCAGGCCGGTAATCAGCAGGGCGAATTCGTCCCCGCCGAGTCGTCCGAGCAACTCCCCGGGTCGGGCCAGCGCCGCCAGCCGGGCCCCGGCCACCTGGAGCAGTTCGTCACCGGCGGCGTGCCCCAGCGTGTCGTTGACTTCCTTGAAGTGGTTGATGTCCAGCAGCAGCAACGCCACCGGATGGTCGTGACCGAGCTGGTGCAGGGCCAGGTCGCCCTTGCTGAGCATCGCTCCCCGATTGACCAGGTTGGTGAGCGGATCGTGCAACGCCTCGTAGGAGGAGCGGGCCGTTACCCTCCGCAGTTCGCGATGGGTGGCGGCATCGTGCAGGGCGGCACCGAGGGCATCCCCGTACGCCGACAGGGCGTCCTGCTCCCGCTCGTCCGGCCGGATCGAGCGGGGGAAGCGCGCCCGCAGCTCCCCGACGTGCACGGCACCCACCATCAGGGATCGGGTCAGTTCGTGGTCACTGCCCTCCGGGTGGGGTGGCACCGGCAATTCCCGGTCCACCACTCGGCCGCTGGCGTCGCCCCGATAGCGCCACCAGCGTCCGTCTCGGCGCAGCACGTCGATGTCGACCAGTTCCGCTCCGAACAGAACCAACGCGCCGCCGATACCGGCGGTGGCAACGCCGCGTTCATCGAGCTGGTTGAGCGCCCTGGTGGCCTCGGCAAAGGCTCGCCAGGTCCGACGTTCGTCGTCGGCCCGTAGCTGGTGGCGGTAGGTCTGCTGGAGCACCCACAGTGCGGGGGGCAGGAGCAGCAGCCAGCGGGGGTCGAGATCGACCAGGGTGACCACGGCGAGGCCAACCAGCACGTTGCCGACGAACATCAGTGACTTTCCCCGCAGCACCCGCAGCAGCAGCGGCCCGATGGGCAATCGGTGCCGCAGGGATATCGTGATCCCGGCCACCCCCACGGTGACCAGCAGATATGTGGCTGCACCGAGGGCGAGTCCGACGGCGAGACCGGGCGTCAACCCGGCCCCGAGCGGGGTGCCGAAGATGGCGGTGACGCTGGCGGCTAGCGTCACGGCGATGGTCATCGCCGCGGCGTTGTGTACGACCTTGACGGCCGGCCCCCGGTCCGTGAAGATCGCTGCCAGGGTCCAGGCGAGTCCGGTGCCGAGTAGGGTGGCGGCCGGTAGCCAGCCAGGCGGCGCAAGATAGCAGACGACGATGAAGGCCGCTTCGCCCCAGGAGACGATGACCTCGCCGGTCCCGATCCGGAACCGTAACCGGGCGAGGTGGGCGCACATGGTCAGCCCGACTACCAGACCGAACCGGGCCAGGGCTGGTAGCGCCGAGTCGGACGGCAGATCCGCGGGGAGGGCGAGGCCCGTCCCGGCCACGACGAGCGCGGCGGCGAGCAGAGTGCCACTCACGACCTGGAGGCGGGGCGGAAGCTCCGGAAAGCCGCTGCGGGCGACGAGCCACCGGATCCGCCGGCCGGTCGTCACGGATCTCCTCCGGCCGTACGCCCCGCTGGGCTGGGCGTCGGGTGGCGCGGACACCGGGCATCGGGCCTCGACCGGGTGGACGCCGACGTGCCCCAACCCGGGCAGCGACGGGGGAAACGCGGGGCGACGAACCATCCCACCGACATCGGTGCCCCCTTCCGCGCATGCTGCGGGGACTTTTGGTCCCCGGCGGGAAGGCTAAGGCAAACCGGTGGCGTGCAACAGGGGGCGGAGGACCCGGTTAGTCGGCATTAGGCCCCCGAGTGTGGGTCCCGTCCCTGGTGAGCGGCTTAGGAGGGCTTTCCGTCAGCTTCCTGGGTCAGCGGGCCAGCTGTCGGATCAAGGACTGTGGCCGCCGATCGGTCGACAGCTGCCGATTGGTCGACGGAACCACCGGCCGCCTGGTCCGGGAATTGCTCGGGCAGGCGGCGCAGCCGGCCGTTCATGTTGCGGATCAGCAGCACCGTGGCGATCGCCAGCAGCACGATGAGGAACAGGCCCATCGGGCCGGCCAGCCCGCCGGTCCGGGTGTCCCCGAAGTTGTTCTCCGCGAGCACCTGTGCGGCGGTCAACATGACTGGACTCCTTCGCAGTGCGCAACTGGGTCCACGTTACGCCCCTGCCCGTCAGCGCTGATCGGTGGTGTCCACGGCCCCGGCGGCCCGTACCCCGGCGAACAGGTCGGACTCCGGCAGTGGGCTCTCCACCAGGGATCGAGCAAGTTCGAAGTCCTCGGTGGGCCACGCCTGCCGCTGGATCCCCATCGGCACCTGGAAGAAGAAACCGTCCGGGTCGACCTGGGTGGCGTGGGCCCGCAACGCGTCGTCCCGTACCGGGAAGTATTGCCCGCATTCGACCTGGGTGGTGATCCGCGCACCCTTGTCCGGGCTGTCGCCCCACCGTTCGAGCCATTCGACGTACGGCGACTCGCGCCCGTCGGCCAGCATGGCCTCGTGCAACGCCATGATCTTGGCCCTGGAGAAGCCGATGTCGTAGTAGAGCTTCAGCGGCTGCCACGGCTCGCCCAGCTCCGGGTATCGGGCCGGGTCACCGGCCGCCTCGAACGCCGCCATGCTGATCTTGTGGCACATGATGTGGTCCGGGTGCGGGTAACCGCCGTTCTCGTCGTAGGTGGTCACCACGTGCGGACGGAACTCCCGCATCAGGCGTACCAGCGGACCGGCGGCGACCTCGACATCCTGGAGCGCGAAACACCCCTCGGGCAGCGGCGGCAGCGGGTCGCCCTCGGGCAGCCCCGAGTCGACGAAGCCCAACCAGGCCTGCTCGACGCCGAGGATGGCCCGGGCGGCGTCCATCTCGGCACGCCGAATCTCGGCGATGTTGGCCCAGACGTCGGGACGGTCCAGCTTCGGGTTGAGTACGCTGCCCCGTTCACCCCCGGTGCATGTCACCACCAGGACCTGGGCCCCCTCGGCGAGGTACTTGGCCATCGTCGCGGCGCCCTTGCTCGACTCGTCGTCGGGGTGGGCATGGACGGCCATGAGGCGTAGTTGCTCTGCCAACTCGGGCACTCCCTCGTCTGTTCCCCGTTGCCGACCTAAGCCGGATAGTCTGACCTGCGCTTGGTCGGGCCACCTGCCAGAGTCGGCCGACCAGCCGACTGACAAGATGGACCCTGTCATTCTGGCCGATGTAACCGAGAACAAGCCTAGGAGATTTCCTCCGGTGTCCGAGACGCACGCCACATCCGCACCGATCTTCCCGCCCGGGCGGTACGGCCGGCGTCGCGCTACCCGGCGCGGCCGGCCCTGGCTCGCGGGCCTGGCGGCAGTCGGGCTGGTCGCGGCCATGGGCCTGGTGTCGGTACGCCTCTACCAGCAGTACGGCGATCCGCTCTACGACCCCGAAGTGATCACCTACACCGACATCACCGACACGCAGATCATGGTGAAATTCCAGGTCACGGTGCCGCCCGGCGGCGCGGCGGACTGCGTGCTGCGGGCCCGCTCCCGGGACGGTGCGGAAGTGGCCCGGGAACAGGTCCGAGTCACCGCCGCGGCGGGCCAGGAGCACCTGATCGTGCAGCACCGACTGGCCACCACCGGTGAGGCCTTCCTCGGCGAGGTGCTGCGCTGCCGGGCCGCTGACTGATCCTGCCCCCAACCGGCGGTGGATGCCGGCTGCCTGAACTGCCGATTCGGCCGAGTGGCGGGGCGAACGAAGATCATCCGACGTCGTTTCGGCATCCCACTGGTAACTTGGTAGTTCTTGTCAGTAACGGTAGGCCCGTCCCACCGTCCATCCAAGGAGATCGTCTGTGACCGACCGCGAGGCGCCCGCCACCTGGTTGTCCCAGGACGCGTACGACCGACTTCAGGCCGAACTCGACGAGTTGATCGCAGGTCGGCCGGTCATCGCCGCCGAAATCAACGCCCGACGCGAGGAGGGCGATCTGCGGGAGAACGGTGGCTACCACGCCGCCCGCGAGGAGCAGGGAAAGCAGGAGGGGCGCATCCGCTACCTCCAGGAACTGCTGCGTACCGCGCAGGTCGGCGAGGCACCGACCGCTGACAAGGTCGCTCCCGGCACCGTCGTCACGATCCACTTCGACGACGACGAGTCGGACACCGAGACCTTCCTGCTCGGCTCGCGGGAGATCTCCTCGACGACCGACCTGACCGTCTACAGCCCGGAGTCCGCGCTCGGAAAGGCGATCCTCGGTGCCCGCTCCGGTCAGACCGTCACCTACACCGCGCCGAGTGGCGCCGACATCAAGGTGACCGTGGACCGGTTCGAGCCCTTCGCCGGCTAACCGCCGCCCCGCGTCGCCCTCACAGCCGATACGGTGTACGGCCGGCTACGTCATTTCCGCGGCATCGCCTAGATTGCCAACGCGGCGTGTCGGCCGCAGCGATCGAATAGAGGAGATGGCGCTGTGAGGACACTTTGGGATCGGTTCCGCCCACCGACCCTGAAAGATCGTTTCTCTTCTCGACACAACTCCATCGGCCTCCTCCGACTCGTCCTGGCGTCGGCGGTGCTGGTGGCGCACGCCTGGCCGCTCGGGATCGGCCAACCAAACCTCGGGACACGCGAAACCTCTGGTCAGACCGATCTCGGCACCCTCTCCGTCTACGGGTTCTTCATCCTCTCCGGATTCCTCATTACCGGCAGTGGGCTGAAGTTCCCCGTGGGGCGGTTCGCGTGGCACCGCCTCCTGCGTATCTTTCCCGGCCTCTGGGTCTGCCTCATCGTGACCGCGCTGGTGATCGCGCCACTGGTCGCGCTCTACGAGAAAGGCAGCCTGGACGGCTTCTGGAGTCACCCCGCCGGCCCGATCGACTACATCACCACCAACTGGTTCGCCTCAATGAGCCAGTACCAGATCTCGGGCCTGTTGGCCGACACACCGTACGGCCAGAGGACCGGTGGAGCGAGCGCGTTCGACGGCTCGTTGTGGAGCCTGAAGTACGAGCTAGCCTGCTATGTCCTTGTCGGCGTCCTTGCCGTCACGGCGGCGCTCCGCCAAGCACCCCGGGTCGTACTGATATTCACTGCCGCGTGTTACCTCATCATCGTCAAGGATTTCCTCGCCAGCCCAACCTGGGCAAGCCGACCTGCTCCACGCGGGCACTTGGGACCGTTCCCACTGGTCGGGTCGTTCATAACGAGCCAGGTCATCTATCTGGCCTTCCTGTTTCTGCTCGGTGCCGTAATCCGGCTCTTCTGGCATCGGTTGCCGATGCACGGAGCGCTGGCCCTGGTGGCCGGTGCCGTGTTCCTGCTTTCCCTGTGGCAGGGCGGGTTCTTCGTCTTCGGGACGGTGGCCTTCGCCTACCTGCTGTTCTACCTGGCAGTGGCCCTGCCAGCACGGATGCAAAGCATCGGTCGCGACCGCGACTATTCGTACGGGATATACATCTACGCCTTCCCGGTCCAACAGGTGATCGCCCTGGTGGGTGGCGCAGAGTACGGGCTTTTCGTGTACATCCTGCTCTCCGCGGTCGGCACCTTGCTGTTCGCCATACCGTCCTGGCACCTGATCGAGCGTCCCGCGATGCGTCTCAAGGACTACACGCCGCCGGTAGGCAGCTGGCGGCAACGCTGGCGGGGCCAGCAAGGGGCGACTGAGAATCAGGAACAGCCGGCCAAGAATCGGAATGAGATGGCGGACCCAGCACAATTTCCGACAACTCCGGCCCAGACGCCCATGGCATGGGTGGAATCGCAACAGCCGGAACTGGTCGACCGAGGCATGTCCGGACGCAACTGACCGGGCATCATCAACGCGGACGCAACTTGCGACGGTCCACAGTCATCTGTCCAATTTCTCACGTGACACCCATCCGAAAAGATGATCCCTATTAGTCGATACATCTGCGAATATCCCTCAGTCCGCGAAAACGGGGACGCACCAACATGGAGGTACGTAGATGCGGGACGAGCAGCAGGACAACGTCATGAACCGACGGCGTCTACTGCGCCGAGCAGGTACGGTGGCCGCCGGCGTAGCCGGCGCTGGCGTTGCCGGCTCGATTGTCGCGTCGCCGGCACAAGCGGCCGACGGAGATCCGCTGAAGATCGGTGACACCAACACTGGCACCAACACGACGAGCCTCACCGCAGGCAACGCCAGCCAGCCCACCCTTCGGTTGACCAACCCGAACCCGTCAGGGCCGGGACTGAGCCTCGGTCAGACCGCCAGCGATAGCCTTCCCGTTCAGAACCCGACCTCCCCGGTCGGCTCGGTCTACGCCGACGAGTGGGGCGACCTGTACGTCGTCGGCCAGAACAACCCGGCGCAGCCGAAGTACCTGACCTCGATCTACTCCGAGACCTGGTCGACCATGACGGTCCCGGTCGACCCGATCCGGTGGGTCGTCACCCTGGCCGGCTTTGCCGGCGGGCGGGACTTCATCAGCGGTGCCACCTTCGACTCGGCCGGCCGCCTGCTGCCGAAGGGCTCCACCACCACGCCGGACATGGTGATCGACTTCGCCCCGATCCTCGCTGGCGGCTACGCCGCAGTGCAGGCCAACCTGACCGTCGACATGGGGACGGCCACCGGCTGGGCGGCGCTCTGGGGTGAGGGTCCCTTCCCGGCAAACTCCTCGATCAACTTCACTGCGAACACCCCGACCGCGAACTTCACCCAGACCCTGCTCGGTTCGGACATGAAGCTCCGCGTCAAGGTGAACAAGCCCGTCGTAATCATCTTCGACATCCAGGGCTTCGTGCTCAGCAACCCGTTCCGCCAGTTCGCTGGTTCGGCGGAAGGGGCGGTTGCCGCCCGCGGCGCCAACGCGTCCGTCTTCAAGCAGTTCCAGAAGCGTACGCCGGGCCAGTGAGCTAGCCGGTAGGGCCACGCACACGGGGTAAGGCACAGCGGGGGCGGTCCGTTCGGACCGCCCCCGCGCCTATCCAGTCGGCCCGATCAGGCGAAGACCACCTGGTATCCGCTGCTGCGCAACGCGCTGATCAACTTGTCGGAATGTTCCGCCCCACGGGTCTCGACCGAGAGCGCCACCTCGACCTCGCCGAGCCGCAGATGCGGATTCTGCCGCTGGTGCTCCACGTCCACCACGTTGCCCCGGTGCTCGGCAATCAGGTGCAGCAGCGACGCCAACTGCCCCGGTCGATCCGTACACCGCACGGTGAACCGCAGATAGCGACCGGCCGCCGCCAACCCGTACTCGATCACCCGAAGCAGCAGCAGCGGGTCGATGTTGCCACCGGAAAGCACCGCCACCACCGGAGTCTCCACCTCGACCGCACCGGCCAGTAGGGCGGCCACCCCGACCGCCCCCGCCGGTTCCACCACCTGCTTGCCCCGCTCCAGCAGCATCAACAAGGCCCGGGAGATGTCCTCCTCGGAGACCGTGACCACCTCGTCGACCAGATCCCGTACGTGGGCGAACGTGACGTCACCGGGACGGCCCACGGCGATCCCGTCGGCAATGGTGGAGTGCGCCGGTAGCCGTACCGGCGCTCCGGCCACCAGCGAGGGCGGGAAGGCCGCCGCGCCAGCCGCCTGCACCCCGATCACCCGTACGTCTGGCCGCAGCGCCTTGGCCGCGACCGCGATACCCGAGATCAGTCCACCGCCGCCGATGCCGGCAACGATCGTCCGCACCTCGGGGCACTGCTCCAGGATCTCCAGCGCAACCGTGCCCTGCCCGGCGATCACGTCGTGGTGGTCGAACGGGTGGATGAAGACCGCTCCGGTCCGGTCGGCGAACTCCTGGGCCGCGACCAGCGACTCGTCGACGTTGTTGCCGACCAGTTCGATTCGGGCACCGTACCCCTTGGTGGCCGCCACCTTCGGCAGCGGAGCGCCCACCGGCATGAAGACCGTGGCCGTGGTGCCGAGCAGGCCGGCGGCGAGCGCCACCCCCTGAGCATGGTTGCCGGCGCTGGCCGCCACCACCCCGCCGGCCCGTTCGGCCGGGGAGAGCCGGGCGATCCGCACGTACGCACCCCGCACCTTGTACGCCCCGGCGCGTTGCAGGTGCTCGCACTTGAGCCAGGCGGTGCCGCCCAGGGCTGCGCTGAGTGGCCGGGACGGCTCCAGTGGGGTGGTGCGGGTGATGCCCGAAAGCAGTTCCCGCGCGGCCTGTACGTCGGCCAGGTCGACCAGGTGCGTCATGTGCTGATGGTGCCATCTGCCTGCGGTGACACCGACGATTGGGGGACGATCATGGGACCAACGGCTCAGCTGGCGGCGGTCGGCACGCGCCGCCAGCTCAGCCACGGTCGGGCACGCGCAGTCGGCTCGGCTAGCTGGCGGCGGTCGGCACGCGCGGCCAGTCCGGCGCGTGCCGGGGCCAGGGCGCGGCCAGCTCGAACTGACCGGCCACGGCGAGCAGCAACAGCTCCGATCCCGGCGGCCCGACCAGTTGCACCGCGACCGGCAACCCGTCCGGCCGCAGCCCGACCGGCACCACCAGGGCCGGCAGGCCGGCGATGTTCCACGGTGCCGCGTACGGCGCGTACCGGATGCTGGTCAGCAGGTTGGCCCGCCAGGACCGGCTCGCCCAGCCGGTCGCCGACGGGGGTGTGGCGGCCAGTGCCGGGGTGAGCAGCAGGTCCACCGAGTTGTCGGAGAAGAACTGGATGGACCGTTCCCGCCACTGCGCCCGATCAGCTTCCCGAACCAGCCCCCGCCGGTCGACCCAGTCACCCACGGCAGCGTGTCGCCGGCTACGCCGTTGCAGGCTGCGCCGGTCCAGCCCGCTCTCCCGGATCTCCTCAGCCGCCGCCGCGAACCAGGTGGCGGTGCCCCGCAGGCTGAGCGCGGTGGGATAGACCGGGTCGATGGTGATCGTGTCGTGCCCGGCCGCCGCCAGCAACCGGGACGCGGTGGCGACCGCGTCCCGGTTGGGCCCGTCGGCACGTACGCCCCGCACGGGCGAGCGCAGCGACATCGCCACCCGCAGCCGCTGCGGGGGCACCAGTTTGTCCGGCCGGCGGCCGGCGAGTACGGAGAACCCCACTGCCGCGTCGGCGACCGTGGTGGCCA
Source organism: Micromonospora sp. NPDC003197 (assembly GCF_053590565.1). Classification (NCBI taxonomy): domain Bacteria; kingdom Bacillati; phylum Actinomycetota; class Actinomycetes; order Micromonosporales; family Micromonosporaceae; genus Micromonospora; species Micromonospora sp. NPDC003197. The sequence continues at coordinate 178,983 of NZ_JBSFTE010000007.1, forward strand.
GGATGCCGTGTTCGGCCAGCCCGAACCAGTCGTTGGCGCCGAGCTGACAGGGCACCACGCCACGCCCTGGCTTGAGACCGATGAGCCCGCAACAGGCGGCCGGGATCCGGATCGAGCCCAGACCGTCGTTGCCGTGCGCCATCGGCACCAGACCGGCCGCCACCGCCGCAGCAGACCCACCCGAGGATCCGCCCGGGGTCCGGTCGATCCGCCACGGGTTGCGCGTCGTCGCCGTCTCGTCGTCGGTGAGCGCCCAGAGGCCCAGTTCCGGCATCCGGGTCACGCCGAGGATGACCGCACCCGCCCCCCGCAGCCGACGGACCACCTCGTGGTCGTCCTCGGCGACCGGGCTGCGGGCCGCGGCGGAGCCGTTCCAGGTGGGTAGGCCTGCCACGGCGGTGTTCTCCTTGACCGCGACCGGCACTCCGGCCAGTGGCAGGTCAGCCAACTCCTCCTGCTCGTCGACCTTCTCCGCTTCGACGATTGCCTCACCGGCCCGGACCACGCGGAACGCGGACAGCTCCCGGTCCCCGGTGGCAATGTGGTCCAAGTGGTCGGCGACGACCTGGGTCGCCGACGCGTCACCCCGTCGGACCGCCCGAGCGATCTGCTTCGCGGTCGCGCCCACCCAGGTCGGCATGATCTCCTGCACGGCCACCCTCCCCAGCGCCTCAGCCGAGTGCCTGCTCCAAGTCGGCGAGCAGATCATCGGCCGTCTCGATGCCGACAGACAGTCGCACGAGATCGGCGGGAACTTCAAGCGGCGAGCCGGCTGCGCTGGCGTGTGTCATCCGGCCGGGGTGCTCGATCAGGGACTCCACCCCACCGAGCGACTCGGCGAGGACGAACAGTTTGGCCCGGTTGCAGACCCGTACCGCCTGCTCCTCGCCACCGGTGACCCGGAAGGAGATCATGCCGCCGAAGCGCCGCATCTGCTTGGCCGCTGTCTCGTGCCCCGGGTGCTCCGGCAGCCCCGGGTAGAGCACCTGGCTGATCGCCGGGTGACCGTCCAGGTAGGCGGCGATCCGCTCGGCGTTGTCACAGTGCCGGTCCATCCGTACGCCGAGGGTCTTGATGCCGCGCAGGGTCAGCCACGAGTCGAAGGGCCCGCTGATCGCGCCCATCGCGTTCTGATGGAAGGCCAACTCCTCGCCAAGGTTGGTGCTGGCGGCGATCAGCGCCCCACCGACCACGTCGGAATGGCCACCGACGTACTTGGTCGTCGAGTGCAGGACGACGTCGGCGCCGTGCGCGATGGGCTGTTGCAGGTAGGGCGAGGCGAAGGTGTTGTCCACCACCAGCAGCGCGCCCGCATCGTGGGCGATCCCGGCCAGGGCGGCGATGTCGGCGATGCCGAGCAGCGGGTTGGTCGGCGTCTCCACCCAGATGATCTTCGTCTTGCCGGGTTCGATGGCGGCCCGCACCGCATCCGGGTCGGAGACCTTCGCCGCCGTCCAGCCCAGGCCCCAACGCTGCGCCACCCGGGCGACCAGCCGGAACGTGCCGCCGTACGCGTCGTCCGGGATCACGATGTGGTCTCCCGGCTTGCAGACGGTACGCAGCAGGGTGTCCTCGGCGGCCAGACCGCTGGCGAAGGCCAGGCCGACCGGCCCCCGCTCCAGCGTCGCCAGGCAGGTCTGCAGGGCGTCCCGGGTCGGGTTGGCCGACCGGCTGTACTCGTAACCCAGCCGGGGTTCGCCGACGGCGTCCTGGGCGAAGGTGCTGGTCTGGTAGATCGGCGGGATCACCGCCCCGGTACGTGGGTCCGGCTCCTGGCCGGCATGGATGGCAAGCGTCTCAAAGCCGTGACTCATCTGAGTGAGGTTAGTCTGCCCGGATGGCTGGCTGCGTCTTCTGTGCCATCGTCGCGGGTTCGGCGTCGGCCTTCCGGGTCGCCGACGAGCCGGGCGGAGTGGCGTTCCTCGATACCCGGCCGGTGTTCCGGGGGCATGTGCTGGTGGTTCCCCGGGAGCACGTCGAGACCCTGGGTGAGCTGCCCGCTCCCGAGTTGCCGGGCTACTTCGGCCTGGTCCGACGGGTCGCGCTCGCCGTCGAGGCTGGGCTCGGCACGGGCGGCACCTTCGTGGCGATCAACAACCGGGTCTCCCAGTCCGTACCGCACCTGCACACCCACGTCGTGCCGCGAACCAAGGGCGACGGCCTGCGTGGGTTCTTCTGGCCGCGACACCGGTACGCCGACGACGCCGAGGCGGTCGACTACGCGGCCCGGATCGCCGCCGCCCTGGCAGCTGAATAGGCCAGGCCGCTGAGTAGGTCAGGCCGCTGGGTGGGGTCAGGCCGCTGGGTGGGGTCATGCTCAGGCCGGAGCCTGCCCCATCTCGGCCAGAATCCCGGTGCCCTGGCCTACCTCGATCAGGTAGCCATCCGGATCCCGCAGGTAGCAGCGGATCTCCATCCCGTGGTCCTTCGGCTCGGTGAGGAACTCGCCACCCCGAGATCGCAGGACGCAGGGTTGCCGTTCCCGGACCGCTTCCGCCCCGAGTACCCGCTGGTAGAACTCCCGCGACCGGTCGACGTCGCGCACGATCAGCAGGTGGGTGAGGACCGCCCCCTCCTGCGGCACGAAGTAGTCGGGTGCCTCGCTGCGCATCGTCTCGTTCCTCCCGGTCGGCTACCGACTTCCTCCCGGTCGGCTACCGCCGACTACCCGGCTGACGGGCGGCAAACACACCCGGGACCCTCGGGCGTGTGCCGGGCCGACCTGGGTAAGGATGCGGTGGCCGCTGGCGTTGTACACGCCGGACAGGTACGAGAGGAGTCCGACCGTGTTCCTTCGTCGTATGAAGGCCGAACTACCCACCCCGGACAAGGCGCTGCCCGGCCGGAGCACCCCGGTCCGGCTGGCCGACCGGCACGCAGTGCTCGACAGCAGCCTGCATGGCCCGTGGCCGCCCGGGGCCCAGGTCGCCGTCTTCGGGATGGGCTGTTTCTGGGGTGCCGAACGGCTGTTCTGGGGCCTGCCCGGGGTGATCTCCACCTCGGCCGGCTATGCCGGCGGGTTCACCCCCAACCCGTCGTACGAGGAGGTCTGCTCCGGCCACACCGGGCACGCCGAGGTGGTGCAGGTGGTGTACGACCCCACGAAGATCAGCTACGAGGATCTGCTGAAGGTCTTCTGGGAGAACCACGACCCGACCCAGGGCATGCGCCAGGGCAACGACGTGGGCACCCAGTACCGGTCTGCGATCTACACCACATCGCCGGAGCAGCGGCGAATCGCCGAGGCGTCCCGGGACGCGTTCGCCCCGGTGGTTGCCCGTACCGGCCGTGGGGAGATCACCACCGAGATCCACGATCTGGGCGACTACTACTTCGCCGAGGACTACCACCAGCAGTACCTCGCCCCGTCGAAGAACCCGGACGGCTACTGCACCCACGGGCCGACCGGCATGACCTGCCCGGTCGGGGTTGCCCGTACCGGAGGCTGAGCCGGTCGGGGTAAATCACTGGCAACGGCAGTGGGCGATGGATAGTTTGGCCGTACACGGGAAAGGAGGTGGTCCTACTTTGTACGGCATTGGGACTCGTGAGGTGGCTGTCCGCTAGCCGCTGTCCTTGACAGTTTCCGCGCCCGTTCCCAGACAGAACGGGCGTGCTTACCGCCGAGACCGTGTGGCAGCGGTGCGGCGAAACCACGACAGCCATCCGACCCCCGGGGTGCCGGCCCTAGTCCAGCCGGTCCACGCGAGCGCGTGGAGCCCCGGGGGTCGCCTATTGTGCGGGTGGGACAGCAGCGGAGGGTGGCCCGTGTCACGGCGCGAACTCGCGGTGCTGGGTACGGCCAGTCAGGTGCCGACCCGACGCCGTAACCAGAACGGTTACGTCCTGCTCTGGGACGACGAGGGGATCATGTTCGACCCCGGCGAGGGCACCCAGCGGCAGATGCGACTCGCTGGTCTCTCCGCCACCATGCTGACCCGGATCTGCATCACCCACTTCCACGGCGACCACTGTCTCGGCCTGCCGGGGGTGATCCAGCGGCTCTCGCTGGACCGGGTACCGCACCCGGTAGCAGCCCACTTCCCGGCCGAGGGCGTGGACTACTTCGAACGCCTGCGACACGCCAGCGTCTTCTACGAGACCGCCGAGGTCCGGCCCGAGCCGATCACCCGGGACGGGCAGCAGGTCGAGACCCACGCCGGCACGCTGGAGGCGCGGCGACTCTGGCACCCGACCGAGACGTACGGCTACCGACTGGTGGAGCCGGACGGCCGGCGGATGCTGGCCGACCGGCTGGCCGCGTACGGCATCACCGGCCCGGCCATCGGGGACCTGCTCCGCGACGGTCACGTCGACGTCGGCGAGCGCCGTGTCCCGTTGGCGGCGGTGAGCGAACGGCGACCCGGTCAGCGCTTTGCCTTCGTAATGGACACCGGCCTCTGCGATGGCGTGTTCGCCCTGGCCGAGGGGGCCGACCTGCTGGTGATCGAGTCGACCTTCCTGGCCGAGGACGCCGCGCTCGCCGCCGAGGTCGGCCATCTCACCGCGGCGCAGGCCGCGCGGGTGGCGACCGAGTCCGGGGTACGTCGGCTCGTGCTCACCCACTTCTCGCAGCGCTACCCCGATCCGGCCCGGTTCGCGGCCGAGGCGCGCGAAGAGTTCGCTGGCGAGCTGGTGGTGGCCGAGGACCTGATCCGGGTCCCGGTGCCGCCCCGGGTCACCAGCGCAGGGACTGCGCCAACTGCTTCGGCGCCCTGATCCGCCACGACTCGACGAGCAGTTCCCGCAGCTCCCGCAGGTCTACAGTGGATAGATTGAGCACCACCATCGGATAGTTGACGTAGTGCGCCGGAACGGTGAAGGTCGCCGAGTCCGTCGCGAGCAGCGCCTCCCGTTCGTGGGTGAAGATGGCGACCCGTTCGCCGTCTTCCAGCAGCCGGGCGAACACCTTGCCCCGCACCTTGCAGGCCGGTGTGCCGTAGGACGTGGAATGTTGGACCTCCGGCAGCGCCGAGGCCAGCTCGCGCAGGGTCTCCCAGGTCGCCATGTCGGCACGCTACTACTGTTGTGGGGGTGAGCATCACCCTCCGCCCGGCGCAGGCCGGCGACCTGATGGCGGTCGGCGAACTGCACTACCGTGCCCGGCTCTCGGCATATCGGGACATCGTGCCCGCTGACGCGCTGGCCGCGATCTCCGCCGACAGCATGGGTCGCTGGTGGGTCGAACGCTGGCCGTACGAACGGGACACCCACACGATGACCGTCGCCGAAGACGGTGACCGACTGGTCGGCTTTACCTACCTCGGCCCGAGTCCCGATCTGCCCGCCACCGGCGAGCTGTACGCCATCCATCTCGACCCCGCTGAGCAGGGCCGAGGCGTCGGCCGGACGTTGGTGGTCGACGCCCTGGAACGGATGCGTCAGCGCGGCTGGTCCCGGGCGACCCTGTGGGTGCTGGCCGACAACACGCACGCCCGCCGGTTCTACGAGCGGGGCGGCTGGGTCGCCGACGGCACCGAACGGGAGGGCGGTGTCGGCCCGGCGCTGACCCGCCAGCTGCGCTATGTCCGAGATCTGCCGTAGCCAGCAAAGTGTTTCACGTCACATAATAGGGGATGATCAGGGACGTTGCGCCGGAGCCGCCACTGTTACGGCGCATCCGCGAGGCGGTCATCGGCGACGACCGGCTCGTTCCCGGGCCGTACGGGCCACGTCGGATCACCTACGCCGACTACACCGCCTCCGGCCGGGCACTGTCGTTCATCGAGGACTTCATCCGCGACGAGGTGCTCCCGCACTACGCCAACACCCACACCGAGTCCTCCAGCACCGGCCGGCAGACCACCCGGTTCCGGGAGGAGGCCCGTGAGCTGATCCGTACGGCCATCGGCGGGGACGACCAGACCGTGGTCATCTTCGCCGGTTCCGGTGCCACCGGCGGCATCGACAAGCTGATCCGGATCCTCGGCCTGCATTCCGGACCACCACAACAGCAGCAGCCGGTGGCAGCTGCGGCCAACGGTCGGCCCGAGACCGATGCCCGGCCCGACGCCAACGATCGGCCCGTGGTCTTCATCGGGCCGTTCGAGCATCATTCCAACGAACTGCCGTGGCGCGAGTCGACCGCCGAGGTGGTGGTGATTCCGGAGGATGCCGACGGCCACATCGACATCGACCGGCTGGATGTGGAACTACATCGGCATCGACACCGGCCGTTGAAGATCGGTTCCTTCTCGGCCGCCTCCAACGTGACCGGCATCCTCACCGACACCGGCCCGATCTGTCAGCTACTCCACCGGCACGGCGCGCTGGCCTTCTGGGACTACGCCGCCGCCGGCCCGTACGTGGACATCGACATGGCCGGGACCGGTCTCCCGCTCGGCCACAAGGACGCGGTCTTCCTCTCCCCGCACAAGTTCGTCGGTGGGCCGGGCACCCCCGGCGTGCTCGCCGTACGGCGGGAACTGCTGCGCAACCCGGTCCCGTCGGTGCCCGGCGGCGGCACGGTCGACTACGTCAACGCCGTGGAACACCGCTACCTGCGCGATCCGGTACACCGCGAGGAGGGCGGTACGCCGGCCATCGTGGAGTCGATCCGCGCCGGTCTGGTGTTCCAGCTCAAGCAGGCGGTCGGCACCGAGCTGATCCGGGCCCGCGAGGAACAGTTCCGGCGTACGGCGATCAGCGCGTGGAGCGACAACCCGGCAATCGAGATCCTCGGCAACCCGCACACCGACCGGCTGCCCATCGTGTCCTTTGTGGTACGCCGGCCGGACGGCCGTCACCTGCACCACAACTTCGTGGTGGCCCTGCTCGACGACCTCTTCGGTATTCAGGCCCGGGGCGGGTGCTCGTGCGCCGGGCCGTACGGCCACCGACTGCTCGGCATCGACCTGGACCGGTCACACCGGTTCGAACAGGAGATCGTTGCCGGCTGCGCCGGAATCAAACCCGGCTGGGTACGGCTCGGCTTCAACTACTTCTTCAGCGACCCGGTGGGCCGGTTCCTGATCGACGCGGTGGACCTGGTCGCCACGCACGGCTGGAAGCTGCTGCCCGACTACGGGTTCACCCCGGAGACCGGGCTGTGGCGACACCGGAACCCGCCGCCCGAGCCGGCGCTACGCCTCGATGAGCTGCACTACCCCGAGACCGGGCCGGCCTGGCCGCGTCGGCACGACCGAGTGGGCGAGGAGGCGCTGGCAGGCTACCTGTCGTACGCCCGGGAGCTGTTCGAGCGGCACGACGGGCGCGACTGCGCCGACGGTGCCACCGGGTCGTCGGTGTCGCCCTCCTTCGAGGAGCTGCGCTGGTTCGTCCTACCGGAGATCTGCCTTCTGACAAAACAGCACAGCCCGGAGACCCCGTTGCACGGATGATCCCCGGGCTGCGCTGAAGCTCAGCCTGCGCGTGCCCGCGTCAGCCTGCGCGTGCCCGCCTCAGCGGGCGCCCAGGTGGGCCAGTAGGTCCTGCCGGGTCAGTACGCCCTTGGGCTTACCGTCCACCAGCACCAGAGCGGCGTCCGACTTCTCCAACATGTTGACTGCCTCGCTGACCGGCTGCCCGCCGCCGATCATCGGCAGCGGCTCCCCCATGTGCCGCTCGATCGTGTCGTGCAGGTGTGCCTGGCCGGTGAAGAGCGCGTCGAGCAGGTCCCGCTCGGCGATCGAACCGGCCACCTCGCCGGTCACCACCGGCGGCTCGGCCTTGAGCACCGGCAGCTGCGAGACGCCGTACTCACGCATGTAGTCGATCGCGTCGCGGACCGTCTCGGTCGGGTGCACGTGCACCAGCTCCGGGATCCCACCCGGCTTGCTGGCCAGCGCCTCGGCCACGGTCGCCTCGGTGCCCCCGGTCTGCATGAAGCCGTACCGGGCCATCCACTGGTCGTTGAAGATCTTCGACAGGTAGCCCCGGCCGCCGTCGGGCAGCAGCACCACGATTACGTCGTCCGGGCCGGCCTGCCGGGCGACCTCCAGGGCGGCCACCACAGCCATCCCGCAGGAGCCGCCGACCAGCAGCCCCTCCTCCCGGGCCAGCCGGCGGGTCAGCTCGAAGGAGTCCTTGTCGGAGACCTCGATGATGTCGTCACAGATGGTCCGGTCGTACGTCTCCGGCCAGAAGTCCTCACCGACCCCCTCGACCAGGTACGGCCGCCCGGTGCCGCCGGAGTAGACCGATCCCTCCGGGTCGGCGCCGATCACCTTGACCGCCCCGTTGGAGGCTTCCTTCAGGTAGCGGCCGACGCCGGAGATGGTGCCGCCGGTGCCGACACCCGCCACAAAGTGGGTGATCCGCCCCTCGGTCTGCTTCCACAGCTCCGGCCCGGTGGTCTCGTAGTGCGAACGCGAGTTGGCCGGGTTGGCGTACTGGTTGGGCTTCCACGCCCCCGGGATCTCCCGGGCCAGCCGGTCGGAGACGTTGTAGTAGGAGCGCGGGTCCTCCGGGGCCACGGCGGTCGGGCAGACCACCACCTCGGCCCCGTACGCCCGCAGCACGTCCTGCTTGTCCTGGCTGACCTTGTCGGGGCAGACGAAGACGCACTTGTAGCCCTTGAGCTGGGCGGCCAGGGCCAGTCCGACACCGGTGTTGCCGCTGGTCGGCTCGACGATGGTGCCGCCCGGCTTGAGCAGCCCAGCCCGCTCCGCGTCCTCGATCATCCGGGTCGCGATCCGGTCCTTGACCGATCCACCCGGGTTGAGGTATTCGACCTTGGCAAGCACGGTCGCCGAGATGCCCTCGGTCACGTTACGCAGTCGGACCAGCGGGGTATTGCCGATCAGATCGACGACGTTTTCGTAATAGTGCACCTCGTTGTGCCCTTCTCAAGGTGCCGACGGCTGGCCGCCGGGCGGATGGTCGCAGTTCAGCCAGCCTACGTGCCGTCAGTGCACCACATGCCCGGGGATCACCGTCTCACGACGACGCTCCCACTCCAGGAACCGCTCGGTCTCGCCGAGCACGCTGCCCGCCAGCCAGGTGATCATGAGGGCGTCGTCGGCGAGCCCGAAGATCGCCAGGAACATCTCCGGCACCAGGTCGACCGGGGAGGCGATGTACGCGGTGGCGGCCACCATCAGGGCCAGCCGCAGCCCGCCGTCGTACTCGCCCCGGGTAGTTGCCTTGATCATGCGGGGCAGGGCACCGATCCGCTTCCCCAGCGACGGGCCACCCCGTGCGCCAGAGGTCAGTGCCCGCCCCAGCGCCGCGAAAGCCGCCGTCCGTTTCAGTGTCTTCGCCATCTCTCATGACCTCCCTCTCGCCATGATGCACCCGCCGGCAAGGGATACCCACCGACACATCGACACCCCTGCTAACTGTTACCCATCGGTGTCGCTTTCTAGGCAGTCGGCTACCTCCGACGGCGACAGCGGTCGTCGTACCGCCGCGATAGCCTCGAAATTCTCCGAGTGATCTCGACAGGCGAGGGGGACGCTTGATGAGTCGGGCCGAGTCGCCGACAAAGACGACGCAACCGTGGGAAGGCGCACGTCGGGTCGCCAAGGTGGCCGCCGTGGGCGTGGGCGCGACGGCGGTAACCGCGATCGCCGCCTCCGGCCTGCTGATCGGTCAAGCCCAGCAGGCGCGACGGATCATCCCGATGGCCGAGGCACCGCCGCCACGCAACGACGGGGTCTACGGCGCGAAGTTCCCTGGTCGGCCGCTCAGCATGGTGGTGCTTGGCGACTCGACCGCAGCCGGCTACGGGGTGCACCGCACCCGGGAGACCCCGGGCGCGCTGCTCGCCACCGGCATCTCCCGCCGGCTGGGGCGGCCGGTCCGGCTACGCCGGTTCGCCGTGGTGGGCAGCCTCTCCGCCGGGCTCGCACCACAGGTCGAGGCCGCTCTCGAAGGCGAACCGGACCTCGCGGTCATCCTGATCGGGGGCAACGACGTCACCAACCGCACCCCGCACGCTGTCGCCGTACGCTATCTCGTCGATGCGGTCCGCAAGCTCCGGGCGGCCGGTGCCCAGGTGGTCGTCGGCACCTGCCCAGACCTCGGCGCGATCCAGCCGATCAAGCCGCCGCTGCGCTGGCTGGCCCGCCGCTGGAGCCGCCAGCTGGCCGCCGCGCAGACGGTGGCCGTGGTCGAGGCGGGCGGCTGGACGGTGTCCCTGGGCGACCTGCTCGGGCCCCGGTTCGCCGCCGAGCCGACCCGGCTCTTCGCCTGGGACCACTTCCACCCCTCCGCCGAGGGCTACGCGATCGCCGTCGCCGCGCTGCTGCCCACCGCGCTGGCGGCCCTCGGCTCGATCCAGGAGACCCGCGCCCCCCTCACCGCTGGCGAGGGCGTACGGTCGCTGCCCGCCGCCGCCCAAGAGGCGGCCAGACACGCCGGCACCGAAGTCCGGGGGGCCGAGGTCGGTGGACGCGAACGTGGGCCGGCCGGCCGGTGGGCCCAGCTACGCCGCCGCCGGGCCTGGTTTGGCCAGCCAAGGGCAGAGGAGCCGGTGAGCAGTGCGGCGACTCCCGCCGCGCCGTCCACCCCGGACGCGGTGATCGGTTCCCCCAGCGCGGAGGAGAAGGCATGAGGCGCACTGCTGCCCGAATCGGTCGGGCCACCCTGCTGACCCTCGTGGCCGGTACGGTCGGCGGCGCGGCGGTGCTCGCCGGCGAGGCGCTTCTGGCCCGTAACCGGCGATATGCCCAGCCCAAACTGGGGCTCGCGTTGCGTTCCACGGTCGGGCCGGCCAGCGCTCCCCCGCTACGCCTGGTGCTACTCGGCGACTCGGCCGCGCTCGGGGTCGGGGTTGAACACGTCGACGACACGGTCGGCGGTCAACTCGCCCGGCTCCTATCCACCGGCGACGGTCCGGCCGGAAGCAACACACACCGGGTGCTGCTCTCCAGCGTCGGCGTGTCAGGCTCCCGCTCCGCCGATCTTGCTACGCAGGTCGCCCGCTCCCTGCTCGGTGAGCGTCCCCACGTGGCGGTCATCCTGATCGGCGCCAACGATGCCACTGCGCTGCGCTGGCCGGGGGAGGCCGCCAGCCATCTCGGTGCCGCCGTACGCCGGCTCCAGGCCGCCGGGGTGGAGGTCGTGGTGGGCACCTGCCCCGATCTCGGTGCGGCGCGGGCGCTGGCGCACCCACTACGCGAGATCGCCGGTTGGCTCGGCCGACGCACGGCCCGAGCCCAGGCCCGGGCCGTGCTCGCCGCCGGTGGCGCGGTCGTGGACCTGGCCGGTGAGACCGGGCCGGTGTTCCGGGCCGACCCGGGAACCCTCTGCCATGACGGCTTTCACCCATCCGCCGACGGATATCGGGTCTGGGCACACGCCCTGCTGCCCGCCGTGGCGCACGCGGCAGCGGTCGCCAGACAGCACTGATCACGCGGGGTGGCGAAACCGGCCGGTCGGCAGAGTCGCCGCCACCGGGAGGAGGCGGCGGAACAGCCGATGATCAGAGTTCGTCGCTGACGGCGGCAATGTCCGCGGCGGCGGCCGATAGCACCGACGTCGGCGCGCCCGATGCGATCAGGTCGTTGACGACCACCCGGAGTTGATCGACCAGGGCCCCGGAGTTTTCCAGCCTCGGCACCTGGCGGCGGGGCTGGTCCTCGACGTCGGCCGCGAAATCGGCGATCCGTTGCACGAGCCGGTACATCACGTCCGCCCGGGAGCCCAGGCCGCTGGCAGCCTCCCCTGCCCAGCGCGTGCCCTCCCAGTGGCCCACCCGGCGGACCAGCAGGTCGAGTGACCGATTCAGTTCGTCAGCGCTCATCACACCCGAGTCTACGGGGCGAACGGGACATTTACCCTGCTGCCCGGAAAGGCTCTGGCTTCCCAATAGAGTTCTGGCCCGCCCCCGGTACCCGGGGACGGGCCAATGAACGATCCAGCGGCCGACGGTCAGCCGTCGCCCTGAAGGTGCGGTCAGTCGTCGCCCTGGAAGTAGCTGATCAGGCGCAGGATCTCGAGGTAGAGCCAGACCAGGTTCACCACGATGCCGAAGGCGGCGGTCCACGAGTAGCGCTGCGGCAGTCCCATCCGCACGCCCTCTTCGATCTCGTGGAAGCTCAGCACGAAGCTGAGCGAGGCAACCACGATGCAGACCAGGCTGAAGCCGATAGCCAGCGCACCGCCGCTACGCAGCCCCGTGTCGACACCGAAGAGCGCCAGCACCAGGTTGATCAGCATGACCCCGAAGAGGCCCGCCATCACCGCGATCAGGCCACGGGCGAACTTCGGCGTGGCCCGGATGATCCGCAACTTGTAGATCGTCGTCATCACGAAGAACACGGCGAAGGTGGCGATCACCGCCTGCAACACGATGCCGTTGTAGAGCGACTCGAACGCCTTGCTCACCGCACCGACGAGGACACCCTCGACCACCGCGTAGGTGATGACGAGCGCCGGGTTGGCCATCCGGGAGAAGGAGATGATCAGACCGAGCGCCAGGGCGACCACCGCGGCACCGATCCACGCCACACCGAGCAGCGCGTCGGGCACCAGCACCCAGGCCGCCGCCGCCGAGACACCCAGGATGCCCAGCAGGGCCACGGTCTTGATGACGACGTCGTCGACGGTCATCGGCTGTACGGTCGGCGGTGCAGCCGGGTAGCCCGTCGCCGGGTACGGCTGGCCGGGCTGAGCGTAACCGGGCTGACCGTACGCATCAGGCTGGGCGTAGGGGCCGGGCTGGCCATAGCCAGGCTGGCCGGGCTGGGCGTAGGGGCCACCATGGGCGTACCCGGCGGCCCGCTCGCGCTCGGCCGCCTGGCCAAGCCGGGCCAGCACCGGGTTGGAAGTCTTCACTGTCAGGCCTCCCTCGGGGGGTCGATGCACGATGACGTGCCAGTCAAGAGTAAACCGACGTCGCGGCCTTTTGGAGATCCAGCTACGCAGGCGGCGGTGGGTTACCGGGTGTGCCCGGGGCGGGGATCGAACCCGCACGCCTTTCGGCAGCCGCTTTTAAGGCGGCCGTGTCTGCCATTCCACCACCCGGGCCGGGAGGCTGCGGGGCATGCATACACACCCCGGTGCCTGTCACCGTAGCGGGTCCGTGCCGACGGGGCGCACCCCGGCGCGCCTCCGGGCACTAGGGTCATGCTCGTGACGAGCACAGCCCGCGCCGAGCAGGAGGCCGACCTCGATCAGGCCGCCCCGGACGACGCCGCCAAAGCCGCAGGTCCGAGGCGAAATCGCTGGGCCGTCTGGTTCCGTCGGTACCGTCCTGACCTGGCGATCTGCCTGCTGTTCATCTTGTTCTCAGTCTGGCTGACCCACGGCCTGTGGCCGGACCCGACCAACCGCACCCTCGCCCTCAACCCCGAGGACCAGACCCTGATCGAGTGGTTCCTGGCCAACGACGCCCGGATGCTACTGGGGGACTTCGGCCTGGTCAGTGACCGGCTCAACGCGCCTGACGGGTTCAACCTGATGGTGAACGCCACCATCATCGTGCCCGGGCTCATCCTCGCGCCGATCACGCTGACCCTCGGCACCGGCGTGTCGTTCGCCCTGCTGGTCGCCGGCAACCTGGCCTTCACCTCGATCGGCTGGTATCTGCTCTACAACCGGACGCTCGGTGCGCATCGGCTCGCCGCGGCCGTCGGCGCCGCCTTCTGTGGCTTCGCCCCAGGCATGATCTCCCAGTCCAACAGCCATCCGCACATGACCGCCCAGTGGCTGGTCCCGGCGCTGATCTGGTGCGTCGTCCGGATGGTCCAACTGTCGGATCCGCAGCGGCACGACCGTGGTCGCGCCACCAACCGCCGCCTCGTCGCCGTCTCGATCACCCTCGCCGCGCTGGTAAGCGTCCAGGTCTTCGTCGGCGAAGAGGTGCTCTTCCTCACCGCCGTCGTACTCGTCCTGTTGACGATCGCATACGCCGTGGTGGCACCGGCATTCGTCCGGCGGGTACTCCCCCGGTTCAGCCTGGCCCTCCTGGCCGCCGCCGGCCTGGCCGGAGCCGTCCTCGCGTACCCGTTGTGGATGCAGTTCGCCGGGCCACAGAGCGTGCCGAACGGGGTGTTCAGCCCCGACTACTTCTCGGCCGACCTGGCCAGCTATCCGGCCATCTCGCCGCTGTCCATCGCCGGCCTACCCGATTCGGCCGGGCTCAGCACCGGCCCCTCCGAGTACAACACCTTTCTCGGTCTGCCCCTACTCCTGGTTATCGCGGGGTGCGCCTGGTGGCTGAGGCGGAATCCGCTGGTCCTCGCCATCGTGCCGGTCGGGCTACTCTCCGCCTGGCTCTCACTCGGGCCGCAGGTGGTCGTCAACGGTGTCCGTACCGAGATCTGGGCACCGTACGAGTTGCTCCGGAACAAGCCGGTGATCGAGGGTGCGTTGCCGATGCGGTTCGCGTTGGCGCTGATCCCGTTGATTGCCACACTGCTGGTACTGGCCCTGGACCGGGCGGCCCGCGCCGACACCGGCCCGAGCCGCATCCTGGTGCCGATCGCCGTCGTCTCCGCGCTGCTGCCCATCGCCCCGGCACCACTGCCCGCCACCTCCCGTACGCCCGTACCGACGTTCATCACCGCCGGGCACTGGCGGCAGTGCGTCCCCAGCGACGGAGTGCTGGTGCCGGTACCGTTGCCGACTCCGAAGGAACCGGACGCGATGCGCTGGGCCTCGGCCGCGAACGCGGAGTTCCGGCTGCCGGAGGGCTTCTTCATCGCGCCGTACGGGGCGCAGGGGCGAGCCTCGATGGGCACGTACAAGCAGCCGACCTCGGCGCTGCTCGCGGAGGTCGCCAAGACCGGACAGGTACCGGTGATCGACCAGGGGCACCGCGACCAGGCCGCCCGGGACGTCGCGTTCTGGGACGCCTCCTGCATGGTGCTGGCCGAGTCACAGCCCAATGCGACTCCGCTCCGCGAGACCCTGAACGCGCTCTTCGGTCCCGGCACCCGGATCGCCGACGCGTGGACCTGGCGGGTCTAGCTGGCGGGTCTAGCTGGCGGGTCTAGCTGGCGGGTCTAGCTGGCGGCCATGCGCTTCTCGGCCGCGGCGCGGGGCTCCTCTTCGACGGTGGTCGGCTTCTCGGCCACCGCGAGCACCGACTGGCCGAACGGAAGGCGTACCCGTGCCTCCACCCGACGGAGCACCGGCACGATGAGCTTGTCGTAGATCTTCAGTGGCAGGCCCTCGCGGGGCGCGCCGCTCAGGGCCTTGACGAAGACCAGCCAGCCGAAGAAACCAAGCGAGTTGAAGTAGCGCACCCGGACCGGCCGGAGCCCGGCCGCCTCCAGCTTCGCCCTGAGCGAGCCGACCCGATGCCGGCGAAAGTGGCCGATCTCCCGGTCGAACCTGCTCATCAACTGCGTGAACGCCGGCACGACGAGCACGATCCGACCACCGGGTCGCAGCAGTCGGGCGAAGTCCTGCAATGCCGCCACGTCGTCCTCAATATGTTCGAGTACGTTGAGGGCGACCACGGCGGAGTACGTACCGGATTCCCGGATCGGCACCGCCAACTCGCGGACCTGGACCGTGGGATGGTCCCTGAACCGCCGCCGCAACTGGGCCAACCGACCGGGGTCGGCCTCCGACGCGGTCACTGGCCGGCCGGTGGCGGCCCATCGGGCAGCGGCGTCCCCCAGCCCGGAACCGACCTCCAGCGGATCGTCCCCCAACCACGGTTCGGTCAGGGAGACCACCCAGCCGAGGTGGTTGACGGCGGACCGAAGATCCTCCAGCACCTCGGACTGGAGGACGGTAGCCTCCTCAAGCGTCGCGGGCACCCACTCGCTGGCCGAAGCACTCACCCGCGCGACACCCCGTCCGCACCCGCGGAACATCGGTCTCGCACGTTCGCGCACCACCCGACACCCGTCGTCTTGGCTGACCAGCCGGAAACGGTGACAGCGCGAAGGCGGGGCATGAGGGGCTCCTCGTCATCGTGGCGTAGGCCGAAGCCTGGACAGGATAACGCGTACCGGCACCTGCCGAAGGTCCCTCAGCACACCGGCCGAAAGCCCTCCGTAGTGGCCTGCCCGACGCGGGTGACATGCTCCTTCCCGGCCCCGCGGGCGGCAGGACGTGGCCCGGCGGGGTGGCTAGCGCCGGGTATCCGCCTCGATCCGGGGCGTGGCTTCGAGGAACTCCTCCCTCGGATCGTGCAGCTGCCCCAAGGCGACCACCTCGCGCTTGAGAATGAGAGCGAGTGACCAGTCGACCACCACCCGGATTCGGCGGTTGATCGACGGAATCCGGCTCATGTGGTACGTCCGATGCATGAACCACGCGCCGATACCGGTCATCTTGATGCCGTAGACCTGCGCGACCCCCTTGTGCAGGCCGAGGCTGGCCACGCTGCCCACGTGCTTGTGCTTGTAGTCGACCGGCGCTTCGCCCCGGATCACGGCGCGGATGTTGTCCGCCATCCGCTCCGCCTGGCGTACGGCGTGCTGGGCGCTGGGTGAGCAGAACGCTCCGGGTTCCTTGGTCAGGTCCGGCACCGCCGCGCAGTCACCGGCGCTCCACGCCCCCTCGACGACCTGGTCCCCGTCCACCACCTGCAGGTTGGGTAGGCAGGTAACCCGGCCCCGGTTGTCCCGGGGCAGGTCGGTCTGGTCGAGCATGGGCGAGGGCTTCACCCCGGCGGTCCACACGATCGTGTCGGCCTTGAAGCTGTCCCCGTCGGAGAGGACCACCCGACCATCGACGCAGGATTCGAGGCGGGTGTCCAGCCGGATGTCCATCTTCCGCTTGAGCAGCTGCTGGACGGTGTACGCCCCCATGTCCGGGTCGACCTCGGGCAGCACCCGCCGGGTCGCCTCGACCAGCACCCACCGCATGTCGTCGGCTGAGAGCTCCGGGTAGTACTTGAGCGCGTCCCGGGCCATGTCCTCCATCTCGGCCAGCGCCTCGATACCGGCGTAGCCACCGCCGACGAAGACAAAGGTCAGGGCGCACCGACGGACCTCCAGGTCGGCCGTTGCCGCCGCCACGTCGAGCCGGTCCAGCACGTGGTTGCGCAGGTAGATGGCCTCACCGATGGTCTTGAACCCGATGCCGTGCTCGCGCAGACCGGGGATCGGCAGGGTCCGGGACACCGAGCCGGGCGCCACGATGATGTGGTCGTACGGCACCTCGTGCGGCGGCCCGATGATCGGCTGCACAGTGGCGATCTTGCGGGCGTGCTCGATCCGGGTCACCGCGCCAGAGACGATGTGGCACCGGCGTAGCGACCGCCGCAGCGGCACCACGGAGTGCCGGGGCGAGATGTTGCCGGCCGCCGCCTCGGGCAGGAACGGCTGGTACGTCATGTGTGGCTGCGGGTCGACCACGATGACCTCGGCCTCGCGTGCCCGGAGCTTCTTCGACAGGCGCAGGGCAGCGTAGAGGCCGACATGTCCGGCACCGACGACAAGGATCCGCTTGGGCTTCACAGGTCCATCTTTCCCCTGGCAGCCCGATGTTGCTCGCCAGATGCCCCCTTCTGTGATGGAGGACGCCGGTGTGAGCTGCCTGACGTCGGCCCTGCTGAGTGGTTAGGAAGGGCCCCTTCCTATACAGAAAACGATAGGAAGGGGCCCTTCCTAACCTCAAAGCCCAAACCTCAAAGCCCTACCGGCGGCGGAGGAGCCAGGCGAGCAGTGCGGCGACGCCGACCGCGACGGCGAGCCCGGCCAGCGCCACGGCGAGGAAGGTCCCGTCGCCGGTACGTTCGGCCAGCGTCGTCAGTAGTACCGCCAGCACCCCGGTGGCGAGCAGCACCCCGAGGGCGCGGGCCACCCAGCGGACCGGCACCGCCGGGGCGACGATCGCGTCCCGGGGCAGCAGGGCAGCCAGTGCGGCCAGGCTGTGGGTGAGGTAGAGCAGGGCGGCCAGCGTCAGCAGCCGCCAGAGCACCACCGGTTCGCCGTACCTGCTGGTGGAAATCACCCAGCCACCCACCGCAAGCAGCACGGCGATGGTGGTTCCGGCCCGTCGGGGGAAGAGCGCGGGCAGCAGCGCCACCACCAGCAGCACGGGCAGGAGCCGAGTGGTCAGCAACTGCGCGGGATACGCCACCAGCAACGCGCCCAGGGCGGTGAGGAAAGCCCCGAAGCGCACCAGCAGCGGCATGAGCGTCATCCGGCTGGCGGCGGTGCCGGCGGCTCGGACCCGACCAGAAACCTTCTTGATCATCGGACTCCTGCCCGGGGTGCGCCGGCCAGCCGGGCCACGTCCCGCAGTACCAGGTCGAGACTGCCCGCCCCGGCCCAGGCGACCACCGGCACGCCGTGTTCGCGCAACTGGCCGAGGATGTTCTCCCGGTCCAGCCGCCACAACCGGTACGCCATCTCGGTCCACGGTCCGTTTCGCGCTGGTGCGGTCACGTCGGGCAGCGTGTCGACGGCCACCACGAAGCGCCCGGAGCGGGCCAGCCGGGCCAGCATCGCCGCCGACCGGGGGTCCACCAACGGGGTGAGTACCACCACCAGGGCGCTGGAGGAGAGCAGGTGCGCGCCGAAGACCTCGTCGTACGGCTCGTACGGGGAGGGCTCGACCCGTACGTCGAGCAGCCATTCCAGCAGCGTCAGATACTGCCGACGGCCGGTGGCGGGGCGCAGTCGACGAGCGGACGGGCCGTATTCGAGCATCGCCACCCGGTCGCCCCGATGCAGGTAGTGTTCGCCGATCGCGGCGGCGGCCCGGACGGTGGTGTCCAGCACCGACCTGGTGCCGTCGACGCCGCCGGATCGTCCCCCCTCGGCGAGTACGTCGAGCAGCAGCACCACCTCGGCGTCCCGGTCGGACAGGGTCGCGGCGACGTGCAGTTGTCGGGCGCGCAGCGAGACGCGCCAGTCGATGCGGCGCAGCCGGTCGCCGGAGCCGAAGACGCGTACCCCGGCCAGTTCCCCGCCCTCCCCTGGCCGGCGGGACCGATGGCCGCCGACCAGTCCGGCGGCCCGGGGCATCGCCTCGTCCGCGTCGAACGGTTCGGTCACCGGATAGATGCGCAGCGCGGGGGCATTGCTCACCACCGGTCGGCTGGTCAGCAGCCCGTCGCAGGCCGCTACCCTGATCGCCGCCGGCCCGAGCTGGTGGCGGCCCCACCGCCGGGCCCGGCCGGTGAGCTGGATGCCGCTGCGGGCACCGGCCGGCACGTTGAAGCCCAGTGGTTGGGCCACCCCGCCGGCCCGCAGTCCACCCCGGCGACCGCCCGCGTGCCCGTGCTCCCCGGCCGCCTCGCCACCGGAACGGCCGCTCTCGCCCTTACCGCCGCTCTCGCCCTTACCGCCGCTCTTGCCGCCGCTCTTACCGGCACCGCCACCGCTGTCGTCCTCGGCCTCATCGACGTCGACGTCGACGTCGACGTCGACCAGGCTGGCCTGCTCGATCCGCAACCAGGGTGACACCAGCGACCGGACCAGCACCAGGTCGTAGGCGACCGGCTCCGGGTTCGCCACGGTGATGCCACCACTGATCGGTCCGCCCTCGACCAGGTAGTTGTCTTCGGCGGTGACGTCGACCTGCGGGGGCGCGACGGGCCGGCGACGCATCGCGTACGCGGTGCCGAGGGCGAACGGTACGGCCAGCACGATCAGGTCGACCCGGCCGAGCAGCACCCCGGCGACCAGCAGCAGCCCGGTCAGTAGCACCGCCCGGCCGAAGGCACGGGTGGGTGCCCAGTCCGGGCCGGCCGGGGACCCGACCGCCTGATCTGCCTCAGCCGGCCGGCGCGCCTCGTCGCCCGGTACGGCCGACCGCAGGGTCGTCGCGTCGGTCATCGAGCGGCGTGCCCAGCCGGCACCCGGCCGGCTCCGGCAGTGGCGTAACTGGGTAGCGCACCGCTGGCCGGGGCGGGGGTGGCGGCCAGCACCTCCTCGACGACGAAGGACGGGTCGACCCGGCGCAGCCACATCTCGGGGCGCAGCGTGATCCGGTGTGCCAACGCCGGCACCGCCACCTCCTTGACGTCCTCGGGGACGACGTAGTCGCGGCCGGCCATCGCCGCCCGGGCCCGGGACAGCAGCAGCAGCGCGAGCGAGCCTCGGGGCGAGGCTCCGACCAGCACCGAGGCGTGTTCCCGAGTGGCCGCGGTGAGCGCCACGATGTACCGGCCGATGGAGTCCTCCACCACCACGTTCTCCAGGGCCGCCTGCATGGCCCGCAGGGTGGTCGCGTCCACCACCGGCGCCAGTTCGGCCTCCTCCTGGCGGCGGGACATCCGGCGGCGCAGGACGTCCCACTCCTGTTCCTGGTCGGGGTAGCCGAACGAGACCCGGAGCAGGAACCGGTCGAGTTGCGCCTCGGGCAGCGGGTACGTCCCCTCGTACTCGATCGGGTTGGCGGTGGCCAGTACGTGGAACGGCGGGTCGAGCCGGTAGGTGACCCCTTCGACGGAGACCTGTTTCTCCTGCATCGCCTCCAGCAGCGCCGACTGGGTCTTCGGCGGGGTCCGGTTGATCTCGTCGGCGAGGAGCAGGTTGGTGAAGATCGGGCCGGCGCGGAAGCTGAAGTCGGCCTTGCGCTGGTCGTAGAGGAACGATCCGGTGACGTCGGCGGGCAGCAGATCGGGGGTGAACTGCAACCGGCGGAAGTCCATTCCAAGTGCCTGGGCGAAGGACCGGGCGGTCAGGGTCTTACCCAGCCCGGGTAGGTCCTCCAGCAGCACGTGACCGCCGGCCAGGATGCCGGAGAGCACCAGTTCCAGGGCGTCGCGCTTGCCGACCACCACCGTGCCGACCGCGTCGAGCACCGCCCGGGCCAACCGACCGACCTCGGCGGTGGGGACGGGCTGCACCTCGTTCATCGAAATCCTTCCGTGGAAACCCCCGGCTTTGGCCGTGGGGAGGAAACGGAACCCCTGCGAAGCAGGTCAGGGGTAGCCCGTCCGCCGCCAAGGCGGTTGGGCGTCTGGTCAGACGTTGCGCTGGCTCTCGACATACCTCTTCACGATCTCCAGGGTCGCGCCTCCGACTGTGGCGACGAGGTACGAGTTGGTCCACAGAGTCGGTATCCGGGATCTGACCTCTGGGAACTCTTGCCGGATGAGCCGCGAGGAACGGCCCTTGATTTGCTTGACCAGCCGATGGATGCCGTACTGCGGATCGACGGTGACCAGAAGGTGCACCTGGTCGGGCATGGTTTCCAGCTCGACGATCGGGGCGTCACGCTCGGCGCAGACCTCGCCGATGATCTGCTTGAGCCGGATGTCAACGTCTCCGGTGATGACTTTTCGCCGGTACTTCGGGCACCAGACGACGTGGTAGGTGCAGCGGTACACGACGTTGTTGTTCGACCTGATCTCGCCCACACCGACAGCATATAGCTTCGAGCTGTATACTGGGGCGTGAAGACCACCGCCACCACCACCGATCCGGTGTTCGACCTGCCGCACCTTGGACACCGCCGCCGCTGCGCGGCCGAACTGGCGAAGGCCCCACGCAGAATGGTCCGCCGACGTCGCCCGAAGGGTCAGCCGCAGACGAAGGGCTACCAGCAGGCGAAGCGGCAAGCGGCCCGAATCGCCACGAAGGCGGCCCGGCAGAACACCCACGACGCCCGTGTGTGGGCCAAGAGCATCACCGAGCACCATGCGCTGATCGCCGTCGAGGACTTCAAGCCGAAGTTCCTCGCCCGGACCACGATGGCCCGTAAGGCGGCCGACGCCGCGATCGGCGCGTGCAAGAAGGAACTGATCGAGCGTGGTACGCGGGCGGGCCGAAAGGTGGTGCTGGTGCCGCCCGCCTACACCACGATGACCTGTTCCGGGTGCGGCGAGAGAGCCAACCTCCGCCTCGGGCTGGGTGTGCGGACTTTCGAGTGCGCGGCCTGCGGCTACACCGCCGACCGTGACCTCAACGCTGCGAGGACGGTCCTCGCCACGGCTGAACGCCACCGTGCCAGTGCCGACGACGTGAGACATCTGATCGCCTCCTTCCGGGACGGTGGATCAGGTGCGGTCCGAGCTGGGAATCCCGGGCTTGCCCGGGAGGGAAAATCCCCCGGATTAATCCGTGGGGATCGTTAAATCTTCTCCAATTCGGCGAGGATGGCGGCGTAGTCGCGGGGGGACGGGCTGCGGCGGGGCTTGCCGGTGAGCAGTTTCCAGAGCGGTTCGCCCAGTAACGCGCGGGCACGCTCCGGGTCGGATTCGCGGGTCAGGCCGTGTCGTTGGCGCAGCCGCTCGTCGGCGAGTTCCCCGAGCATCGGCAGCAGTTCCTGGTGGAACCACTTCCGGTCCCCGCCGGCCCGGCCGAGCGCCTTCTCCCACCGTTTCACCGCGCTGCGCAGGGCATCGCGTTCACCGGCCTGGTATCCGCCCTGGTCCGGGTCGAGACTCCGGTACGCGTGCCGGCGCGACGCGGGCGGTGCGGCCACCTGGCGGGTCACCCAGCGCACGGCCAGCAACGCCAGGAAACCACTGAAGATTGCCAGGGTGGAGAGTTCGATGCCGAACATCCGCATCCCGACGATGGTGACGGCGGTGGCCGCCCCCGCCGCGAGGAGGTAGCGCAGCCAACGGAACCGCCGTCGTCGGGTCTCCGGCGACGCCGACTCCTCTTCGTCGTCCAGCAGGTCGTCGAGGCCGAAGTCGGTCACCGGCCCACCTCCACGCCGGTCTCGTCAGTCCCGGCGATGCCGCCGGTCTCGTCGGTAAGTTCGGCACGCAACCGTTGCAGGGCGGAGCGGGCCTGGCTGCGCATCCGCTCGTCGACGGTCCGGGTGGCGTACCGAGCCTCGCGGTAGACCTGGGCGAACGCGGCCAGCACGTCGGCGCTGACGGTCGTCCGGCCGCGCAGCAGCCGGGTCACCAGGTCGGTCGGGGTGTCGCCGACCTGGCGGGGCAGACCGGCTGCGGCGGCGGCCTGTTCGAGTCGTACCCAGCAGGCGATGACCGCCCGGCGCGGGTCCACATCGTCGTCGGAGAGTTCGACCAGACCGGCGTCGAGGGCGTCCACCACGTCCCGGGTGGTACGCGCTGACGACCGCCGCCCATCCGACCCGGCCCGCCAGATGTCCCGGCGCCGCCGCAGGTCCCGGACGACTCCCCGCAGCAGCAGGCCCACGACGACCGCGAGTACGGCGACACCGGCCACAACGGCCACGACGGTGATCCAGCCGGGCAGTTCGCTCTGTTCGGCTGCGGCCACCCGGGCCGGGCCCGGCGGCGGGGTCACCGTGGGCGGCAGATAGTCCGGCAACTCGGGTAGCTCGTCGGACGACGTTTCCAGCCGGGTGAATTCGAGCGAGGAGTGGCTGGCGGCGACGCTGGCCAGACCGAGCAGGAGCACGACGGCCACGACCGGCCACAGTCGACGCAGCAGATCGGTGGTCACGACATCAACTCCGGTCGGTCGATGTGGCCAGTGCACGTCCCGCCGTGCCCGTCCATCATCGCTACCTTTCCGAATCGTCGCCGTCCGCGTCAATTCATGCCGGCACCGGTCAATTCACCCCTGGCGCCGGCAATTCACCCTGGGGCCTGGTTATCCACGTCGGCCAGGTGCTTCGCCTGCGCGAAGACCTCGTCCAGCATCGCTGGGGTCAACCGGCCGGTGAACGTGTTCTGCTGGCTGACGTGGTAACAGCCCAACAGTTCCGGCGCGATGGTCCCGCCGGACCAGTTTGCCCCATGGCCGAATGCGAGGCGCGGGCTGGGCGGGCGAACGCCGTACACCTGGGACAGGACCGGCCACCACGCGGCCCAGGCGAACGCACCCAGTGCGACCACGACGCGCAGGGTGGGTTTGATCAGTTCCACCTCCCGGTGCAGCCACGGCGCACAGGTGTCCCGTTCGGCGGGGGTGGGTTTGTTCTCCGGTGGGGCACAGCGGACCGCCGCGAAGATCCGGGTGTCCCGCAGGGTCAGCCCGTCGTCGGCGGCCACGCTGGTCGGTTGGTTGGCCAGCCCGGCCCGGTGCAGGGCGGCGAAGAGCACGTCCCCCGAGCGGTCGCCGGTGAAGATCCGGCCGGTGCGGTTGCCGCCGTGCGCGGCCGGGGCGAGGCCGAGAATGGCGATCCGGGCGTCGGCGGCACCGAACCCGGGCACCGGTCGGCCCCAGTATTCCTGGTCCCGGAACGCGGCCCGACGTACCGCCGCCACCTCCTCCCGCCACGTCACCAGGCGCGGGCAGGCGAAGCAGTCGCTGATCGCGCCGTCGAGGTCAGGCAGGTCGGCCGCCTGCGGTGCGCGGGCGGCCACCTCCTCGGCGGTACGCGGCTCAGGCAAGCCGGGTCCGGAACAGTTCCACGGTACGGGCCCAGGCGCTGGCGGCGGCCGGCTGGTCGTAGACCTCGGGGCGGTCGTCGTTGAAGAACGCGTGGGAGCTACCCGGGTAGTCGTAGAGGGTGCATTCGCCGCCGCCTGCCTCGATGGCCCGGCGGGCGGCCTGTACGCCCTCGGCGGCCGAGGTGCCGTCCTCCGCCGAGCAGTGGATGACGGCGGCCTTGCCGGCGTAGTCGGCCCAGTCCGGGCGCATCCGCTCCCACGGCAGGACCGGATAGAAGCCGGCGCTCGCCACGATGTGCTCGGAGAGCGTCGCCGACCACAGCGCCAGGCTGCCGCCGGCGGAGAACCCGACACAGCCCACCTTCCCGGTCACCTCTGGGCGCTGTACGAGGTATTCGGCGGCTCCGGCGATGTCCCGGGCGGCCTGGTCCATCGCCAGCCCCATGATGAGCTTGCCCGCGTGGTCCGGCTGGGTGGTGGAGACGCCGTGGTAGAGGTCGGGGGCCAGGGCCACGAAACCGGCTTCGGCGAAGCGGTCCGCGACGGCGGTGATGTGTGGTACGAGCCCCCACCACTCCTGGATCACGATGACGGCTGGTCCGGTCGCGTTTCCGGTGGGTAGGGCCAGATAGCCCTCGCTCGTCCCCCCGTTGCTGGGGTAGCTCACCATCTCGCCCATCGGCCGGTCCTCCTGACGGTCAGTCATCGTTGGCTGGTCGCCCAGTGCGCTATCGCGCGTGCGGGTAGCCTGCCACGCCGGAGCCGGCCGGGGAAAGACAATGGCAACGTGGTGTACACCTCCCCCTGCCTCGGTGTACACGACGAAAGCCGGCCCCCGTAGCTCCGCTCGTCGGCACCGGCGGGCGCGAAATTCCGGAAACCGGGAACGGGTCCGGAAACCGGAAACGGCGGCGCGGTGTCCCCACCGCGCCGCCGTCACCCGTACGGGCCGACCTACTTCTTGGCCGGCTCCAGGCACAGGATGTAGCCGGTGCCGCCCTCCTTGCCCTTCCAGAGGAAAGTCTCCGCAGTCGGGTACTCGGTGCAGGTATCGTCCGCGTCGGTCTCGGCCTCGGTCTTGTTCTCCAGCTTGCCGACGACCTTGTGCGCCGCTGTGCCCTCGTCGCAGCTGACGATTTTCATGTCCTCGGCGGTCTGGCCGCTGAGGCAGTCTCCGCTCTTCGCGTCGGCGGTCTCGTCCTGGTTGACGAACGCGCTGATGCCGAACTTGACGAGGGCACCCACCAGTACGACGAGAACGACGCCGACGATGCCGGCAATCTTCTTGCCGGCACCCTTCTTCGCGGGCGCGACCGGTGCGCCAGCTTCTACCGGCGGGACCGGGGCACCCTGCTGCGGCGGGGTGGGTGGGGTGGCCTGCTCTGTCACTTGTGTTTCCTTCCGGGGGGTTGGGAGAAGCCGGCCAGTTCGGCGGCTCCTCCCCAGATGCAGGCGACACCGTAACGATCAGGGCCGACATTGCGCAGACCCCAGCCATCCACCGTTCAGCTCGTTGGTGAGGGGCTGACCGGTTGTTCTATCGGCGTCTTGTCGAATTCCCCCGGCGATGTCACTTCCGGTCCCGGAATCGTCACACTCGGGCTCGGCGTGGTCGACGTACGCGGTTGTTCGAACCGGAACGGTGCCCCCTCCGGGCAGTACGGATAGGTCGTTCCCCCGTTCGGCTCGGATACGCCGATCTGCGCCTGGCTGTCCGCACACCAGTGGTAGCCCAACCGGATCGGCCGGCCGTCCTGATCGAACAGGCGCGCCCCCTCCACCAGTCGCCCCTGACTGTCGTAGACGTAGACGTCCCGAATGTCCTGGTAGGTGTTATCCACAGAGGACGGAATGAAGTAGCCGCCTTCGCGGCTCCGACCGTCCGCATCCACGAAGGCGACGAAGCCGAAGAAGACCAGCAGGCCGGTGGCCACCCTGATCGTCCACCTCGGCCAACGGCTGAATCCTCGACTGCGTCGGCCGAACCAGATCGAGGCGACCACGCAGACGGTGAGCAGCAGCATCGCGGCGATGATGCTGCCGCCCAGCCGGGGCAGCAGACCGATCGACCACCCGTTCGCCGCCACGGTGATGAACATCGCCACCAGGTAGCCCCGCAACACCCACCAGGCCGGCCGGAGCAGCCCGAGGAAGTCGCTGAGTTTTGCGTACCCGATGATCGGACCAAGCCGGACGTCGGCGGCCCGCAGCCGCCGCTGGGCCGCGACCACGGTCGTGCCAACCCGCTGGTCCAGGTTGCGACGGGCGGCGGCCGGGCCGACACCGGCGGCCAGCCGCAGTTCATTTGCGTACGTCTCCGGCGACCCCAGTCGTTCCACGAGCGACCCGTCAGCTTCGGCAGCCACCTCGGCGAGGTGTTCCGGCAGATCTTCGAGCAACTCGTCCTGGGTGGCCACGGGCAGGTCGGCCAGCGCGACCCGGACCTGGTTGACGTAGCGCGCGATCTCCTGGTCAGTCGTGACGGTCATGCCGCCCTCCCCCGATCGTCGAGCAGCGTGTCCATTGTGGTCGCGAAGGATCGCCACACCTTACCGGAGCGGACGAGCTGGTCGCGGCCGGCGGCGTTGAGCGAGTAGTACTTGCGGTTCGGGCCCGACTCGCTGGGGACCACGTAGGTGGTCAACAGACCAGCCTGGTAGAGCCGGCGAAGCGTGCCGTAGACGGAGGCGTCGCCGACTTCGTCGAGCCCGGCGGTACGCAGTCGGCGCATGATGTCGTAGCCGTAGCCGTCCTCCTCTCTGAGGACGGCTAGCACCGCGAGATCGAGCACCCCCTTGAGCAACTGGGTGGTGTCCACGCGTGAACACTACCGCGCATAGCGAAGTACCGTCAACGCTGCGGTAGGCGTGGCGTCGAGGCTGGTGACGCTGGCGGGTTCGCTCGCGGCGCTGCTGGGGGCATTCGCGTAGCCCGCAGGGTCGTCCGCGTCGACGAGGGACGGGCGCGGTGTCGGCGTACCGCGTCCCGGTTGGCACACCGGGCCGAACAGTAGCGCTGACGGCCGCCCCGGGAGATGTCGGCGTAAACGGCGGTGCAGCCGGCGCGGTCACATCGCCCCAGCCGTCCCATACCCCGCCCGGTGAGATGCAGCGCGGTGCCCACGCTGACCAACGCCCGCAACACCGTACCGAGGGAGACGCCTTCGTCCCGGTAGTGCAGGTGCCAACCCGTGCCAGCGTGGTTGGAGAGCCGGGGGTACGTCGACGCCGCCGCCAGCAGTCGGTTGAGCAGCTCGGCCCGACGCCGTTCGTCCTCGGCGTCGACGATCTCGCACCACTGGTCGACCAGTTCCAGCGCTTCGGTCAGATCCCGATCGGTCACCGGCATGTCGATCACGAGGCCGGCCTCGGCGCACCGGCGCACCAACTCGTCGGCCGAATCAGGCCGCTGGTTGGCCAGTTCCACGATCAGGCAGACCGCGTCCTGCCCGTAAGGGTTGATATGCACAATGCCATTACACCAGGCTGATGGTCATGACCACCAGTGACGACCACACCTGGACCATCCGGTCCCGGCACCGGACCAGCACCGGCATCGTGATCTACCAGTCCTGCCACTGCGGCCTGTGGCGGATGACGAGCAGCGGCAAGACTGTAGTCGTACGCAATGCGGGTGGAAGCGGTTTGACCAGGCCGAATTTCACAGGTTCTTACAGCGAGTAGGAGCCGAAGCGACCCCATGCGATCACGACTGCCGCGATGAGCAGAGCCGCGTTGAAGACGATGGCCTGGGGTTCTTTGCGGCGGGCGTGGATGACGATGGCGCCGACCATGATGACGGCCAGGCCGGTCGCGGCCAGCGGGGTGAGGATCGGCGCGATGCCGGTTACGGCCGGGAGAATCAGTCCGAACGCGGCGGCTATCTCGACGGCACCGATGAACCGGACGAGGTTGGGCGAGAAGTCCTCCACCCAGGGCAGTTGGGGGGCGAGCTTGCCCTTGGGCCGGGTGGACTTCATGGCTCCGGCCATCGCAAACATCGCGGCCAGGAGCGCCTGCAGAATCCACAGGACCACGTTCATTGTCGGGGGGTCTCTTTCTCCGGTCGGTCGTTCGAGGGGGGACGGGCGACGTAATCGGCCTACTGGCCGGGCCAGGCGGGGTGGATCTGCTCGGCGCGGTCGCGGCGGGTGTACATGTCCCAGTAGATGTCGGCGAGGTCGTCGGGGTCGACGATGACGAACTGCTCGCTGCCGAACGCCTGGTCGTCGGCGGGTGCGTCGGCACGGGCGGCGGCGGCCGACTCCGCGGCGGTCTGGACCGCTTCGCTGCGATCGATGGCGGCGGCGACCGACAGGGTGCCGGCGTAGACGCCCTTGTCGGCGAGTTCGCCATTGAGGGAGTAGACGTAGCTGCGGGCGGCTGCCATGACGACACCCGGTCCGCTGAGGTAGGGCACCGGCTGGGCCGCGGAGGCACCGGTGGTCATCAGGACGGCGCCGTCGCCGCGCTCGATCATCTCTGGCAGCACAGCGCGGAAAATCTCTACCGGGGTAAGCAGGAGTAGCGGAATGAGCCGCTCCAGATAGGCCGACTCCAGCGCGGTGGCGGCAGTGAAGGTCAGGGCGGCATTGACCGGCCCGTACTCGACGACGTCGATCCGGCCGAAGCGGGCACGGATCGCGTCGACGAGTACGGGGACCTGGGTGGAGTCGGCGAGGTCGGCGGGGAAGGCGGCGGCTTCGATGCCCTCGGCGGCCAACTGCTCGACGAGCGCGTCCAGGCGATCCTTGCGGCGGGCCACCAGGGCGACGCGGAAGCCCTCACGGCCGAAACGACGGGCAACGGACACGCCCAGGCCGGTACCGGCGCCGAAGACGGCGATCACTTTTGACATGGGACTTCTCCTTGCGACGACATAAACTTGACCCCGTGGTCAACTTGCCAACCCAAGGTAGCAATAAGTTGACCCAAGGGTCAAGTTAGCGGCGGCAGGGACGCGACACTAGGGTCGTACCCTCATGACCAGGAGGAACACCGGATGCGGGCCGACGCACAACGAAACGCGGACAAGCTGCGGGCCGCCGCAGCCGAGCTCTTCCGGGAACGCGGGCTTCAGGTCCCGCTGAAGGAGATCGCTCGCCATGCCGGCGTGAGCCACGGCACCCTCTACAACCTGTTCGGCAGCCGCGAGGCGCTCATCAACGCGGTGGTGGCTGACCTCGCCGTAGACCGCCTCGACGAGATAGCCGAACAGGCACTGGCCCACGAGGACGCCTGGGACGGATTCGCCCACTACGTCGAAAAGGTGTGCGAACTACAGGCCACCGATCCCGCGATCAGCGATGTGGTCACCGGCCGGTACCCGGACGCCGAACGTCTGATGGACGTCTGCAACCGCATCCAGGCCGCCGCCGCCCAACTCATCGCGCCGGCCCAGAAATCCGGTGCCCTCCGCTCCGACTACACCAGCGAGGACCTGCTGTTCATCTTCGGCACCAACGCCCTCCTGGCCCGCGCCGCCGCCCAGATCGCCCCCGACGCCTGGCGCCGCGCCGTCGCCTTCATGCTCGACGGCCTACGCGCCCAAGCCGCCCACCCGCTCCCCGCAGGACCCTTGACCTCGGAGCAGGCCTACACGGTGATGGGACGCCTCACTCCCGCCCCGTGACAGTGGCCTGACAGCCGTCAGATTCGTCGCCGTACCCCGGCCGGTGATCCAGGCTCAGAAGTGATCGCGCAGCTCGACGAAGGTGGCCAGGCGCAGCACTCGCTCATCGGAGGGGTCGAGTTCTTCGTGTTCCAGCACCCAGGTGTGCTGGTGCGGGATGAATACCGCGTTCAGGCCCGCCCGCCGAGCTGGCAGGATGTCCGACTTCGGGGAGTTCCCGATCATCCAGGTCGCCTCGGGCGTCAGCTCATGCTCCACCACCAGCTGCCGGTAGACCTGCGCGTCCTTCTCCGCCACGATGTGCACGCTGGCAAAGTGGTCCGCCAGGCCGGAGGCGTCCAGCTTGCGCTGCTGTTCCTGGACCGCCCCCTTGGTCAGCAGCCACAGGTCGTGCCGACGCCCCAGCTCGGTCAACGTGTCGGCAACCCCGGGAATCAACTCGACCCGCCGGTCGACGAGCGCCGCCGCCAGCTCCTCGATCTGCCGCTGCTCCGCCACGGTGGCCGGCCGCTCCCGCAGGCGGCTCAGACAGTCACCCAGACTGCGCAGGAAGACCTGACTGCCGTACCCGTGGGCGACGGTGTTCGCCCGCTCGATGTCGTCGAGGATGGCCCGGATCTCGACCCGGTCCAGGGTCGGATGCGCCAGCCAGTCCAGGAAGTCGTCGATCACCCGCTCGAACAGGATGTTGTTCTCCCAGAGCGTGTCGTCGGCGTCGAAGACGAGCACCTGCCGGGAGGCGGTCTCCACCAGGCCCGGCACGCTGGGCGTACGCCAGTACCAGCCATCCGCCCGACGCATCAGCCCGGCCTCGATCAGGTAGCGGCGCAGCGAGACGTAGTCCGGCTCGTAGAAGCCGCGTAGCGTCTCGTCCACCTCACGCTCGGGCAGCCGTACGCCCACCTGAAACGCGGTGACGATGTGCTCCAGCAGCACCCGCCGCTTCGCGGCCCGGGACGGCAACGCCACCAACCTGCCGTTGTTGAGGAAGGTCCGCAGCACCTTGTCACGATCAACACTCACGCCGGCACGGTATCCGCCTCCGCAACCAGTTATGGCGACCCGGCTCGATGCGCGGGGCCCTGACCCAGCCATAAGGAACGGGTCGAAGCCCGTTAAGGTCCACTTCTGTCATCGACTACCGGTGATGCTGATCGAGACGGGAGAACACCGTGCCTGGCCCACGGGCCGTCCAGCGATTTCGCCGGACAGCCATCCTCTTCGGGACCCTCTTGCTCACCGCTGCCTGTCACATGGCAGACGCCGCGCCAGAACGGGTGGATCTGGTGAAAACCTGGTGCGGCGCGAACGGGGAGATCCTGACCCTCAACGAGGACGGCACGTTCATGGTCGACCGGCTCTCCGAGCGCTACACAAATGACATCCTGCACGACGACCACTACATCGAGGGTTACCGTCTCCGTACCGAGTTCGGCGGCGTCCTACCCGACTCCGCGGCGGGCAGTTGGGAGCTGGTGATTGCCGGCAACGACTACTTCAGCAGCCACGAAAGCCGGGTCGAACTGTCCTTTCCGGAATTCGGCAGCCAAGCCAGCGCGGAATACAACGATCTCTTCTTCGAGTACGACGAGAGCGGCCAACTGATCCTGGTCGTGCACCGCACGGACCCGCCCCGGTACGACCCGCTCTTCGCCAGCTGCCCCAGTCCGTCTGTGCGTCAGACGTAGAGCCGTGTAGCTTCGGCCCACGCCTGACGCTTCTTGCGTCGATCAGCACGGGGGCTCATACAGAAGCAATACAGAGGATTCACAACAGCAGATACACTTGCCTCTCTTTCGGAGCTACGACCGGCCGACTATACATCCCTGACTTTCGCTGGGCGGCAGGGCGCGAGCGGGCGTTTCTAGCCACCGCTAGTCGATTGAGAACCAAATCCCCTAAGTGTGCAAACCTACGCTCGGGCATCACTTGACGAATTTACCGGATCCTGGGACCACTGGGCACTACGGGCCAGGCAACCCATCGCCGTCATACTGTTCTTTTGGTGTGGATGCCAAGTCGTTGGTGTCGCTGGCCCTGCGCGTTACTGGAGAGACATAGCCTCCAGCAGACTCAAGCCAGGCGAACGCCCATGCGATGAGAGCACCCAGGATGCTCACCGTAATGCCCCACCAGCTCAGCGACGGCCAAAAATAGTAAATGAAACCCGCAGCAAAGATAGGCACCCAGATAACGCGATCGTAGTACTCCACAGCTCTCCAGACCAGAAAGCCGATTAGCAGCAGCCATGCTACGGCAAGCTCCCACCATGACTGTCCGTGCCGCTCGCGCTCGATCGCTTGCGAGACTCGCTCATACCAAGACGGCAGCATCCTGAGCGCTCCCACCACGGAGTCTCCACTCGGCTCAGCCTCAGATGAGGGACTGTGCACCGCCGTTGCCGGGGTGGTGGCTGAGGTGATCGGCAGGGCCGGTTCTGGCGCAGGTCGGGGGAAATAGTAGGCGAAGACCCCCCACCCGAGCGCGAGGAGCGCTATGACCACGCTGACAAGCGTCGCATAGTCCGACTTTGGCCTCGACAAGATCCCTCCCACTCGCGCGCACCCAGACCATCATGACATTGAAGTATCCACATGAACAGGAAGCCGCCGCTGAGATGCCGCTGATGGAGTGGGGGTGGACACGAAGCGGCCACAACGTGATCATCCGCGAGTCGCGAACGTAACTTCAGATCTGGTGGTGCCCCCTGTCACAACGCTCGGATGCGGCGAGCGTTGACTGGGGTTCTCGGCACAGTTCGGGCACGGCGGCAGCGCTAGCGACCATATTGCATGGCGATTTTTAGATCAAGACTAATTAGGCAGGCCGCGCACCAACTTCGGGGTTAGCACGATCCACAAACAAACAAATAGACGATTCAGCTAACCTAGGATGGAGCGGAACCCGGACCCTGATGGGCCCGGGTTCCCTTGTTTCAAAATCAACGCATCTGTCGCCGATCTGGCAAATTCTCAAGCTCCGCCCTTCACATCCCGTTGTAGGAAAATAAGAGCTATTCCAGCCAATCGAACGAAGATCGTTCGGCGCTCCACAGCATCGCCATGCGAGTTGAGCTGATATCCGTCGCACCAGCCTCATCCTCGATAGGTAGGCCAATCGTGCACTCGGATGACTCGGAATAGGAACGGCACCGTGAACTGCGCGCTTGACCGTCGGGCGATGCGCAGCACGTCGCCCGGCTTGGGAACGGTCATGCTGTCGCCAAATCCATCAGCAGCGCTCCGGCACCCAACCAAAGCAGCCGATGATCGCGGTGATGGCGAGACGAGCTACGCGGAACAAGCAGATAAGCAGGTCGATCACGGCTGAGGGCCCGCATTGATCGCACGGGCTATCGCCTCCCGCTTCACCCTCAACTCGACGCACGGAGGGTGTATGTCGACATCCTCCCGCGTGCACTCCAGTTCGTGTCCAACAACCCAAACCGAAATGTCCGTGGCTGTGGCCGTGTTGGTGTGGGCTGCCAAGACCACGACGTCACGACAGTAGGTGTCCTCTTTTCCGTTGGGGTGATACCAGTCCTCAGACCTGAGGTAGAGGCGGGTTCCCGCCGGGATGAATCCGGTGGCGGCAACGAGGTCATCGGTCACCTTTGCCCCCCGCTGCGCCGGCACCGTTGGGCTCGCAGCCGGTTGATGCGCCGCAGGGGAACGGTGGGCTCGTTCCAGGAGTGGCCGAGCACGATCGGTTCTGTTGCGGGTGGCGTCAGGGCGAGGGTCGACCGGGTGAGGGGACGCCGGAAGGAACGGAACCATCTCCACATCAGATCGACCTTCGATTCGGCGTACGCCGTTTCGGCTTCTGCGCGGGGGTCTCCTCCTCGCCAAGGGCATCGGTGTCGGCTGACGCCTCGGGAGCTGGGTCGTCGGCTGGAGCCGGTTTGGGCCGGGTTGCCGGTACGGGTTCGTAATCTCCGCTGTACATAGGTCCCTCCAGTTCCGGTGTCTGCGGGCAGGGCTCGACCACTGCGTGAATCTTGAAAATATGGCCGGTGGCCGCCGTAGCAAACGATCTTCGTCGCGGACTTGCCGATCCGCAGCCCCGCCGGTCCGAGTTTTCCGGCGTGTATCTATTGACGCAACAGAAACCAGCGAGATTTGCAGGAAAGAATTGACACTGAGCCATGGTGAGCGGTAGGAACGTATCGATTGGCGCGTACATAAACGTGAATCTGAGACTGGAGCGCGCATGGCCGATAGTGGATCATCAGTGCCTCGCCGTCAGCTGGGCAGGTACCTCAGGCAGGCCCGAGAAGCAGCACAGATCAGCATTGAGGCCGCCGCAAGCGAACTCGAATGGTCGAGAGCGCGGATGTACCGGATCGAGGGCGGACAGGTTTCAGTCCGAAGCCTGGACGTGAAACAAATGTGCACCCTCTACGAAGTCACCGACGATCTGCGAGATGTGTTGGTCAGCTTGGCCAAAGAGTCCAAGGCGCGCGGCTGGTGGCACGCGTACGGAGCCGTCATCCCATCATGGTTTGAGCTGTACGTGGGGTTGGAGGCCGCGGCGTCGGCGATTCGCTCGTACGAGCCGGCGCTGATCCCTGGGCTGTTGCAGACGCCGGCGTACGCCGCTGCCCTGTTCCGCACCAAGCCCGGCATCACCGAAGCCGAGGTGTCGCAGAAGGTCGCCCTCCGGACGGAACGACAGAAGCTACTTACTCGAAAGCGACCAGCAGCGCCGATTCTCGACATCATCGTCTCTGAAACTGTCCTCCGCAGTCCCATCGAAGATCACGACGGCTGGCTGGCTCAGCTAGCACATTTGGTCAACGTCCGCCGCAAGGGGCTCAGCGTGCGGGTGCTGCCGCTGTCCGTCGGGCCGTACTGGGCGTTGGTTGCCGGCGCGTTCGTCATCCTGGAATTCCCTGCGGCCAACGGCCGGGAGGAGTCGACAACGGTCTATGGCGAGAGCCTGACCGGCGGCCTCTACCTGGACCG
The DNA here is from genome assembly GCF_053590565.1 of Micromonospora sp. NPDC003197. Taxonomy (NCBI): domain Bacteria; kingdom Bacillati; phylum Actinomycetota; class Actinomycetes; order Micromonosporales; family Micromonosporaceae; genus Micromonospora; species Micromonospora sp. NPDC003197. The sequence goes on from NZ_JBSFTE010000007.1 coordinate 213,660, forward strand.
TCCGGACGAGGTCGCGGCATACGATAGAGCGTGGCAAACGCTCGACACGCTGACGCTCAGTCCAGATGAGTCGGACGACCTGATAGCAATGATCATCAAGGAGAGCGTTGATGCGTAACTTGACTGGCGCAGCGTGGCGCAAGAGCAGCCGCAGCAGTGTCGACGGTAACTGTGTCGAGGTCGCCGACAACCTGCCCGGCGTCGTCCTGGTCCGCGACACCAAGGACCGTAATGGTGGCGCCCTGACCTTCACCCCGGCCGCCTGGGGTGCATTCGTCAACCGGACCAAGGCTGCTAACTAGCCCAGCAGCCAAACGCCCTACAAAACGACGGACCCCCGCTCTGCCCTGAGGGACAGACCGGGGGTTCTCTTGTCTACGGGACGGCCAGGTCCCCTTGCCAGGCTGCCGGCTGAGATCAGTCGGGCAGTCCGCGGAACAACTCAACGAACCGGTCGCCCAAATGGGCGAAGAACTGCCCGATCCCTTCGCGCTCCTCTGGAACGGCCTGGAGGCTCCAGGCGATGCCGTCGAGGATGTCGTGTTCGCTGGCCACCACCGAGGTCATCCCGGCCCGTTCCATGATCACCCGAAGCACCAACGCACCCGCGCCGATCACATCGGCCCGGCCGGGGTGCATCACCGGGATCTCCAGCCGCTGCGCCGCCGACATGGCGAGCAGGTCGCTGGTCACCCGGGCCACCTCGTCGTACGAGACGCGGGCATGGTGGATCCGCTCCGGGTCGTACGACGTGAGCCCCTGAGCGATCGCCACCACGGTGGTGACCGACCCGGCCAGCCCGACCAGGGTGGCCGCCTCGCGTCCCGGCACCGCCGCCAACGCCCGGTCTACGGCGGTGGTGATGTCCGCCTCCGCCGCCGCGATCTGCTCGGCGGTCGGCGGATCGTCGTGCAGGTGCCGCTCGGTCATCCGGACGCAGCCGATGTCGACCGATATCGCCGCGTCCACCTCGCCGGAGCCGACCACGAACTCGGTGGACCCACCGCCGATGTCGACCACCAGGAACGGTGCCTCGGCGTCGGTGGGCAGGCCCCGTACCGCGCCGGTGAAGGAGAGCCGCGCCTCCTCGTCGCCGGTGACCACCTCGGGCTCGACGCCGAGGGTGTCCTGCACCATCGCCCGGAACTCGTCGGCGTTCTCGGCATCCCGGGAGGCGGAGGTGGCGCACATGCGTACCCAATCCGCGCCCAGCGACTTGATCTCGGCCGCGTAGTCGGCCAACGCCACCCGGGTACGTTCGATCGCCTCCGGTGCGAGCCGGCCCGTCTTGTCGACACCCTGGCCGAGCCGGACGATCTCCATCCGACGAGCCTGGTCGACCAGTGGGGTGCTCGGGTCGGCACTCAGGTCGGGCAAATCGGCCACCAGTAGGCGGATCGAATTGGTCCCGCAGTCGATCGCCGCTACTCTCCTCGTCACGGCGGCAACCCTAGTACGGCAGCCACCCGCCAGCGGCGGCGGGCAATCAGAGCCGACAGCAGCCAGTCAGAGCCGCAGCAGCATCCGGGTGTTGCCCAGGGTGTTGGGCTTGACCCGTTCCAGGCCGAGGAACTCGGCGACACCCTCGTCGTACGAGCGCAGCAGCTGCTCGTAGACGGGCTGCGGCACGGGTGCCCCGTCGATCTCGACGAACCCGAAGGAGCCGAAGAACCGGGTCTCGAAGGTGAGTACGAAGACCCGCGAGACGCCCAACTCCCGGGCCACGGTGAGCAACTCGGACACGATCCGCTGGCCGAGCTTCATGCCCCGGCAGTCGGGGTGCACCGCGACGGTCCGGATCTCGGCCAGGTCCTCCCACATGATGTGCAGTGCGCCGCAGCCGACCACCATGCCGTCGGGCCGGACCGCCACCCAGAACTCCTGCACGTGCTCGTAGAGCGTGACTGTGGCCTTGCTGAGCAGCCGTCGTCCCGAGCTGTACATGTCGATCAGCTCGCGGATGCCCCGGACGTCACCGGTCCGGGCCCGCCGAACGACGATCTCGGCGTCGGTCATTCAGCGACCCGACCGGAATCAGCGGGCGGCTGGCCAGACCCGGCCGGCGGTTGCTGCTCCGGCACTGCCACGCAGGGGCCGTCGACCCACCACGGTTCCACCAGGTCGAGCGTCTCGTCGCCGAACGGGTTGACCCCCGGCCCGGCTGCCAAGGCGTGCCCGAGGTGTACGTGCAGGCACTTCACCCGGCCGGGCATGCCACCGGCCGAGATGCCCTCGATCTCCGGTACCGCGCCGACGGCGGCCCGCCGGGTCAGGTAGTCCTCGTGGGCGGCCCGGTAACGGGCGGCCAGCTCCGGATCGGCGGCCAGCCGCTCGGCCATCTCCTTCATCACCCCCGCCGACTCCAACCGACTGCACGCGGCAGTCGCCCGGGGACAGGTGAGGTAGAACAGGGTCGGGAACGGCGTACCGTCCGCCAGCCGAGGGGTGGTCTCCACCACGTCGGGCAGCCCGCACGGGCACCGGTGGGCCACCGCCTGGGTGCCACGCGGCGGACGCCCGAGCTGGGCGGCCACCGCCGCCAGGTCACGCTCCGTGGCGGGCTCCCGCACCGGCGGGGGTACGCGGTCCGCCGCCGACCGGTCTGGTGGTACGACAGTCACTGAGTTGGCCTTTCGTTGGCAGCCTCGATACTCGACCAGAGGGTGCCGTACCAGGGATCGGGGGCGGGTTTACGCCACGCCTCCGGGTCGACTCCCGCGTCCCGGGCGGCCCCCTCCGGGTCGAAGAGCACCACGAGCGGCTTCTCCCCCGGCTCGACCATGTAGAACCGGGACTTTGCCTGGATCTTGACGAAGTCGTCGTTGCGCCACAGGGCAGCCTTCTCCGACAACTCGTCGATGCGGGTGCGCTGCGCCTTCTCCGCCGCCTCCAGCCGGGCGATGTCCGCCTCCTGGTTGAGGTAGACCCGCACCGGATAGGTGTAGGCGAGCGCCAACGCGATCAGTACGGCCGCCAGCACGGTCATCCGGCCGGTGATCCGCCGGGGGTAGGGGGCCGACGTCCGCTTCGTCCCGCCCGAGGCGGTGACCCGACGGGCCACCGCAGGACGGTTGACCGACCGGGACGTATCACCGCCCCGGCCGGTGCTGGAAGCGCGGGACGAAGCGCCGCGCACCTCGGCGCGTACCCCGGTGTCCCGGGACGTCCGGACGGACCGAGCCCCGCCGCCCCGGCCGGGCTGGCCAGGTCGGCGGGCCGGTCGCTGACCGCCCGGTGTGCGGCGCTGGTTCATCGTCGGCGCACCCTCCCCCGAAGGACCCGTTGTGGTTTTCGACGGGTCCGGATCTAGCTGACTCACCCATACCCGTTGTGGTTTTCGACGGGTCCGGATCTAGCTGACTCACCCATACCCGTTGTGGTTTTCGACGGGTCCGGATCTAGCTGGTTGACGGCGTCAGGCGGAACGGTAGCGCGGGAAGGCACCCGCGCCGGCGTACCGGGCCGCGTCGGCCAACTCTTCCTCGATGCGCAGGAGCTGGTTGTACTTGGCGACCCGCTCGGACCGGGCCGGGGCACCGGTCTTGATCTGGCCGCAGCCCATCGCCACCGCCAAGTCGGCGATGGTGGTGTCCTCGGTCTCGCCGGAGCGGTGGCTCATCATGCACCGGAAGTTGGCGCGGTGGGCCAGGTCGACCGCGTCGAAGGTCTCGGTCAACGAACCGATCTGGTTGACCTTCACCAGTACGGCGTTGGCCGCGTTCTCCGCGATGCCCCGGGCGATGCGCTGCGGGTTGGTGACGAACAGGTCGTCGCCGACGATCTGGATCCGGTCCCCGATGGACGCGGTGAGGGTCGCCCAGCCACTCCAGTCGTCCTCGGAGAGCGGGTCCTCGATCGAGACGATCGGGTACGCGTCGATCAGCTTGTGGTAGTAGGCCGTCATCTCGTCGGCCGACTTGCTGCTGCCCTCGAACGTGTAGCTGCCGTTCTCGAAGAACTCGGTGGCGGCCACGTCGAGCGCGAAGACGATGTCGGTGCCGAGCCGGTAGCCGGCCTTCTCGACCGCCTCGGCGATCAGGTCCAGCGCGGCGGAGTTGGTCGGCAGGTCGGGGGCGAAGCCGCCCTCGTCGCCCAGACCGGTGCCGAGGCCCTTCTTCTTCAGCACCGACTTGAGTGCGTGGTAGACCTCGGTGCCCGAGCGCAGCGCCTCACGGAACGTCGGCGCGCCGATCGGCGCGATCATGAACTCCTGGATGTCGACGTTGGAGTCGGCGTGCGCCCCACCGTTGAGGATGTTCATCATCGGCACCGGCAGCAGGTGCGCGTTGGGGCCGCCCAGGTAGCGGAAGAGGCTCAGCTCGGCGCTCTTGGCCGCCGCCTTGGCCACCGCCAGCGACACGCCCAGGATGGCGTTCGCGCCGAGGCCGGACTTGTCGGCGGTGCCGTCGATGTCCAGCATCCGCTGGTCGATCAGCCGCTGCTCGCTGGCCTCGTAGCCGATGATCTCGTCGACGATGCGGTCCTCGATGTTGGCGACCGCCTTCTCCACGCCCTTGCCCTGGTAGCGGTCGGCATCGCCGTCGCGCAACTCGACTGCCTCGAAGGCGCCGGTGGAGGCGCCGGACGGCACTGCGGCGCGGGCGATCGTGCCGTCGTCCAGCCCGATCTCGACCTCGACGGTCGGGTTGCCTCGCGAGTCGAGAATCTCCCGGGCGACAATTCCCTCGATGGTGGCCACTGTGTCGCTCCTCGTTAGTGGTTTCAATCCAGTCCGGTCCGGGCCGCGACGATGCGGCTGAGGCACGTCGTAAAGCAGCGTATCGGGCGGGACTGGTGTGACGGGCGTTGCCTCCGGTGGTGCCCCTAACCGCCAACGCCTGGTGCCCGCTGTGGTCGACGCCTGGTGCCCGCTGTGGTCGACGCCTCGCGCCCGCAACGGTCATCGCCCGACATACCCGGATTCTCCCGGCATCAATCGGCAACCGGTTTGCGCCTACTCGGGCTGATCGACAAGGCTAGCGGTCATGCCCGCCGCTTCGACCCCGCTCCGCCTGCTCACGGGATCGATCCTCGCCGCACTGTTGCTCTCTGGCTGCCAGGCCATCGAGGACGGCAGTCGAGTGATCGGCCGCGCCGACCTGATCAACGATCTCGCCGCCCGGCTGGACAACGCCGGAGAGTTGACCTACGCGGCGGACTATCAGCTGTCCGGAGGTGAGAGCGCCTCGATCGTGCAGACCCAAGAGCCACCCCGCGCGGCGTACACCTACCCGGGTGGCAAGTTGACGGTCAGCGCCGAGGCGACCACCGAATGCGAGATCGGTGACGCAAAGCCGAGCTGTGTGCTCCTGGCTCCGCCGACGCAGCTCAACAAACCCTCGGTCACCGTCTTCGCCAGCGCCAAGCGACATGGGCTGGTCACGCCACCAGTGGTGATCGGCCTGCTCGCCACCGCCGCGCTCGACCCGGACGTGGTCGTCGAACAGACCGACACCACCATCGCCGGCCGGCCCGCCACCTGCGTACAGGTCTCCGGCGGCAGCAATCCGGAGGCGCCCAGCTTCGACGCCTGCGTCACCACCGAAGGAGCCTTGGGCCGGTTCACCGGAACCCTGGACGGTCGGCAGGTCGACATGGCACTGAGCCGCTACCGGACCGAGGTGGCCGACGGCACCGCCTTCGACCTGCCCAGCGGCGCTGCCGTCGTCGACCAGCGCACCACGAAGGGCTGAGGTTAGGAAGGGCCCCTTCTTATCGGATTTTGCCTTGGAAGGGGCCCTTCCTAACCTCACACCCCGAGCAGGGTGCGCAGGTGCCGGGGCGGCGGGGAGCCGTGGGCGAGCATCGCGTCGTGCCACTGCCGGGCGGTGGTGCCCGCCGGGCGTAGCGCCGCGACCTCGGCGACCTCGGTGTAGCCGACGAAGTACGTCGACAGCTGCGTCGAGGTGAGCAGTGCCCGCCGCCACTTGCCGGCCGCCTCGCCCTCCTCCTGGAAGCCGCGCCCGGTCATCAGTGCCATCGCCTCCGCCTCGGGCAGCTCCTCGCAGTGCACCATCTGGTCCAGGACCGCGTTGATGCCCATCCGCAGCCGCATCTTCAGCTGCTGGATGCGGACCGGCAGCCCACCGAAGCCAAGCTCGGCCAGGGCCTCCTCGGCGTACACCGCCCAGCCCTCGACGAACGGGCCGGACCAGCCGAGCGACCGGACCCGGGTGGTGCCCCGGTAACGACGAGAGTGGGCCAGTTGCAGGAAATGGCCGGGCATCGCTTCGTGCACGGTCAGGTTGCGGATCAGGTGGTTGTTGTACTCCCGGTAGAACGACTCCACCTGCTGGGGCGACCAGTCGGCCGGGGTGGGCGCGATGCAGTAGAAGGTCGGCACCGAGGCGGTCTCCAGCGGCCCGGGCGGGTCGCAGTAGGCCACCGCCACGCCCCGGGCGAACTCCGGCATCTCGGCGATCACACACGGGTCGTCCGGGATCGACACGAAATCGTGGGCCCGGACGAAGTCGGTGGCCTCGGTGAGGGTCCGCTCGGCCAGCGCCACGATCGTCGCGTCGGTCGGGTGCTCGGCGGCCAGCCGGTCCAGCGCCTGCCGTACCGTCTCGTCGGTCGCGGGACCACCGACCAGCTCGGCAGCGGAGGCGCGCAGTTCCTCGGCGGTGCGGTCCAGGGCGTTCCGGGCCCGGTCCAGCACCTGCGCGGCGGAGAGTTCGGTGTCCAGGGTGTGCCAGAGCCGGGCCTCCCAGAGCCGCCGGCCCAGTCGAGGATCCCGGCCCGGCCCCTCGTCGGCACGCAGACCGGCGCGCAGCCATTCGGTGAACTCCTCCAGCGCCCCGACCGCCGCCCGGGCCGCCGGCTCGACCTCGCCGCGCAGTGCGGGCGCCTCGGCCAGCAGGGCGGGCAGCTCGCTGCGGATCAGCCCCGCCGTACCGGCGAACTGCCCGACCGCCGTCTCGGCATGGATCCGCGGCATGTCGCGCAACGTCGCACGCGCGGTCGCCAACGCATCCGGTACGGCGGCCAGCCGGCCGGTCAGGCTCGCCAGGCGTACGTCCGCCGGGGCGAACGGCCGGGCCAGCAGCGCGTGCAGCAGCGCTCCCGGGTTGTGCCGCAGCGGGTCCCACTCGTGGTCGCGCACCTCGGTCAGCTCGAAGAGGTGCCGGTCCACCAGTGCGGTCAGTACCGCGTGGTCGACCTGCTCCGGCACGTCGAGCGCATCCACGTCTACTTCGGACAGGGCGTTGGCGGCGTCCCGCAGCATCGCGGTGTCGGCGGCGACCGCGTCGGCGGAGAGGTCCGGTAGCCGGTCGTCGAACCGGTGGTCACCGGACTCGCTGGCCAGTACGGGGTCACTGGCCAGGATCGCATCGACGATCTGCTCCGCAACGGGCACAAAGGGTGGCATGTCCCCAAATCTAGTGGATCAGCGCAGCCAGCGTCCGAGCCCGGCGGTCCGGGTCCTCGAACCCGACTCGACTCTCCTCGCGACTGCGTACACGCAAACACTATTTCACATGCGTGAATACCTTGTTACCGTGCCTGAACTGAATGTTTTTCAGGTATGGCCCCACTGCCCTTGTGAGGATCCCCATGTCCCGACGCCATCAGCTCCTGCACCGCCTCGGCCTGCACCGGCTCGGCCTGCACCGGCTCCAATCCGGTCCACCCGGATCACGCCGTCACGGTTCCCGTCACCGAGGACCCCGCCGCCTGCTCGGCGCCACCACCGCAGCAGCAGTGACCGGTGCCATGGCGATCGCCGTCCTGCCCGCCCCGCAGCCGGCCGCCGCCGCCTTCACCCCCCAGGACTACTGCCTCGGTGAATGCGCCGACATCCTGCCGCCCGGCCAAAACGGCAACGCCACACTCGCCGGCATCCTGCTGCACCAGACGGTCGGAACCCTGCCGGCCCACTCCCGTGACCAGCTCGACAAGTACGCCAACCTCGTCTATGGCTACGCCGGGCTGCGCGAGGACCAGATCAGCACCTTCTTCTCCGACGCCTCCTTCGGCGTACCGGCCAACCAGGTGGAGCGGAGCTACTCCCCCCGCTCCGACGTGACGATCGTCCGCGACAAGGCAGCCGGCATCCCGCACATCACCGGCACCACCCGATCCGGCACCATGTTCGGTGCCGGCTACGCCGGGGCCGAGGACCGCCTCTTCACCATGGACCTGCTCCGGCACGTCGGACGCGGCACCCTCACCCCCTTCGCCGGCGGCGCCCCCGGCAACCGTGCGCTGGAGCAGAGCGTCTGGCGCAACTCCCCCTACGCTGAGGCCGACCTGCAGGCGCAGGTCACCGCGATGCGCAGCAAGGGCAGCCGGGGCGAGCAGCTCTACCAGGACGTGGCGAGCTACATCGCCGGCATCAACGCCTACATCGCCACGTGCATGGCCGACCGAGACTGCCCCGGCGAATACGTCCTCACCGGTCACCTGGACGCCATCACCAACGCCGGCGGGCCGGAACCCTTCACCATGACCGACCTGATCGCCGTCGCCGGAGTCGTCGGTGGTCTCTTCGGCGGTGGCGGCGGCCACGAGATGGAATCAGCGCTGGTCCGCATCGCCGCGCGGGCCAAGTACGGCAACACCGAGGGCGACCGGATCTGGACCGCCTTCCGGTCCGAGAACGACCCCGAGACCGTGCTCACCCTGCACGACGGGCAAAGCTTCCCGTACGGTGCCGCCGCCCCGAACGCACCGAGCGTGGTCCTGCCCGACGCCGGATCCCCCGTGGCGGAGCCGGTGGTGACCAATCAGACCGGATCGGCCCAGAACAGCACCGCCACCGGTTCGTCGGAACTGGCCGCCGCGCTGAGCGGACTGACCATCGGCTCGGCCGCACGGGGCATGTCCAACGCGGCCGTGGTCTCCGGCGCGCACACCACCAGTGGTAACCCGGTGGCGGTCTTCGGCCCGCAGACCGGCTACTTCGCCCCGCAACTACTGATGGTGCAGGAACTACAGGGCCCCGGCATCAGTGCCCGCGGTGCCGCCTTCGCCGGTGTCAACCTCTACGTGCTACTCGGCCGAGGCCAGGACTACGCCTGGAGCGCCACCTCCTCCACCCACGACATCACCGACACGTACGCGGTGCGCCTCTGCAGCCCTGACGGCAGCGCCCCGACCCTGAGCAGCAACCACTACCTCTACCGAGGCCAGTGCCTCGCCATGGAGGAGCTCTCCCACACCAACAGTTGGACGCCCACCACCGCCGACTCCACACCGGCCGGGTCGTACAAGATGATCGCCTGGCGCACCGCGCTCGGGCTGGTCGCCTGGCGTGGCACAGTCGACGGTCAGCCGTACGCCTTTACCCGGCTGCGCTCCACCTACCGGCACGAGGCCGACTCGGCGATCGGCTTCCAGATGTTCAACGACCCCGCCGCGATGGCCGACGCCGCCGCCTTTCGAAACTCGGCGGCGAACGTGGGTTACGCCTTCAACTGGTTCTACGTCAACGCCGACGAGTCGGCCTTCTTCACCTCCGGCCTCAACCCCGTCCGCGGCAGCGGATCCAATCCAAACCTGCCGATGAAGGCCGAACCCGCGTACGAGTGGCGGGGCTACGACCCGGCGACCACCACAGCGGAGTACGCGCCGCTCGCCGCCCACCCCTACTCGGTCAACCAGGACTACTACGTCTCCTGGAACAACAAGCAGGCCGCGGACTTCGGTGCCGCCGACGGCAACTTCAGTTTTGGCGCGGTGCACCGGGGCGACCTGCTCGACGCACCGATCCGCGAGGCGCTCGCGGCCGGGCAGAAGTTCGACCGGGCCAGCCTGACCAGTCTGGTGGAGCAGGCCGGGCTGACCGACCTACGTGGGATCAAGGTGCTCGACGTACTGCTGCGTGTGGTGCAGCAGCAGGCGATCACCGACCCGACGCTCGCCGACGCGGTGACCAAGCTCCGTGCCTGGCGTGCCGACGGCGCACTGCGGGTGGAGACCGCCAAGGGCAGCAAGGCGTACCGGCACGCCGAGGCGATCCGCGTCTTCGACGCCTGGTGGCCGCTGCTGGTCCGGGGCCAGTTCAAGGCCGCGCTCGGGGACGAGCTCTACCAGGCGCTCGTCGACACCATCCAGATCAACGAGTCCCCCTCCGGGCATCAGACCGGCGACGACTCCGGTCTGCCGGGCTCGGCCAACGGCACCCAGACCCACAAGGGCTCCTCCTTCCAGTACGGCTGGTGGGGCTACGTCCACAAGGACCTACGGGCGGTGCTCGGCGAGCCGGTCGCTGGTGGCCTGGGGCGCACCTACTGCGGCAACGGGTCCCTCGGTACCTGTCGGCAGATGCTGCTGGAGACCCTTGCCACCGCAGTCGCCCAGCCAGCCGCCACCGTCTACCCCGGCGACAGCTACTGTGCCGCCGGCGACCAGTGGTGCGCCGACGGCATCGTCCAGTCGCCGCTGGGCGGGATCACCCACCCGGTGACCGCCTGGCAGAACCGGCCGACCTACCAGCAGGTCGTCTCCTTCCCCGCCCGGCGCGGCAGCAGCACGCCGGACCTGGCCGCCGGACGACCGGTGACCGCGACCAGCAGCCAACTGCTGTACCCGGCCGGGCGGGCGGTCGACGGCAACCCCAGCACTCGCTGGTCCAGCTCCTCTTCGGACAACCAGTCGCTTCGGGTCGACCTGGGCTCGGCGCAGCAGGTGGGGCGGGTGACGCTCAACTGGGAGGCCGCGTACGGTCGGTCGTACCGCATCGAAGTCTCCACCGACGGCAGCACCTGGCGTACGGTCTGGTCCACCACGACCGGCGACGGCGGCAAGGACACCCTCTCCTTCACCCCGACTACCGCCCGCTATGTCCGGATGACCGGGCTGACCCGCGGCACCTCGTACGGCTTCTCTCTCTGGGATTTCGAGGTCTACCCCCGCTGACCCGCAGGTAGGCAGCCGGAAACCCGCAGGCAGGTAACCGGAGACCCGCAACGCGGCCGGCCCTGGCACTCATGGGTGCCAGGGCCGGCGGCCGTATCGCCGCCGCCTATCAGTCATCGCACGTCGGTGCGCTTTTCCCGTTTACCTGGGCGCGGAGCAGCTCGACAGTGCGCTGCGCGGTGGGGTGTCGCTCCATGGCCGCGCTCACCCCCACCAGGATGCGGCGCACCGGCGTCGGCTCGACGAGCGGAATGGTCACCACCCCGGCGGGTAGCGCCCCCACGGCCAGCGCGGGAAGGACGGTGACGCCTACCCCGGCGGCGACGAAGGTGATCGCGGTGGCGTAGTCAGGTGCCTCGACGCGGAACTGGGGCACGAATCCCGCTTCCGCGCAGGCGTCGAGCATGGCCTGGCGGCAGTACCCCGCATGCGGATCGCTGTCGACCCACCGCTCTGTGGCGAGGCGGCCCAGGGAAAGCGTTGCCGCGCCGGCCGCTTCGTGGCTCGCGGGAAGCACCGCGACGTACGGGTCGTCGAGCAGATGCCGGAGCCGGTAACCCTCGAATGCCCGGTCGGGCCTTCCGCCGACGACGACCTCGACGTCCGCTGTCGCGGTGCCGCTCCCGCCGATGTCGTTGAGCCGCAGATCCAACCGGAGATCGGGATACTCCTTGACCAGCGCGCCGACAACTGCGGGGAGCCAGGTCGTACCCGCGCTGGCGAAGTAGCCGATGGAGAGGCTGCCCACCCGCCCGGAGCGCAGGTCCGCGACGAGTGAATCGATGCCGCCCACAAAGTCCAGCACCCGTTCGGCCTCGGCCGCCAGCGCCCGGCCTGCCGCGGTGATCGTAATGCCCCGCCCCTGCCGCTCCACCAGGCGCAACCCCGTCTCGCGTTGCAGCGCAGTCAGGTGCTGGCTGATCGCGGAAGGGCTGTATCCCAGGGTCGCCGCGGCACGGTTGACCGATTCGGTAGCGACAACCGAACGCAGGACGCGAAGGCGGTGGAGGTCGACCATGACGATGACAATACAGTGCGACTTAACAGTTATACATAAATCATCACTTGTCCTTACTGGCGCAGCTCGCCACGATGACTGTCGTGACATTCAGCTCGACCTCCACCGCCCCACTCACCCCCTCGCCGGCTCCGGCGATACCACGACTGGCACTGATTGCGGCCGGCGTCACAGCCCTGCTGTGGGGCTCGGCGTTCGTCGTCATCCGCGCCGCCGGCACGGACCTCTCCCCCGGCCCGATGGCACTGGCACGGATCGCCGTGGCCGCACTCGTGCTCACGCCACTGGCCCTGCGTGCTGGTGGCCTTCGGCGTCTGCCCCGACGGGTGCTGCCCCTCGTCGCCGCCTACGGGGTCATGTGGTTCGCCGCCTACAACGTGGCACTCAACTCGGCGGAGCGAAGCATCGACGCGGGAACCGCCGCGATGCTCGTCAACGTCGCTCCGGTCCTCATCGCACTCGGCGCCGGCGTCTTCCTGAAGGAGGGCTTTCCCGCTCCGGTCATCGTCGGCTGTGTGGTCGCCTTCGGAGGCGTGGTGCTGATGTCCATCGGCATGGGTGCCACCGGTGGCGACGCCTGGGGCCTGACCATGGCGCTGCTCGCGGCGGTGCTCTACGCCGCCTCGGTGCTGCTACAGAAGCTCATCCTGCGGGACGTGGACGGATTGCGGGCCACCTGGCTGGGCTGCCTGGCCGGTACGATCGCTCTCCTGCCCTTCACCCCGGCGCTTGTCGACCAGGTGCCAAACGCGTCCCCCGCCGCGCTCCTCGGTACCGTCTACCTCGGAATCTTCTCGACCGCCATCGCCTTCACCACCTACGCCTATGCGATGCGGTACGTGCCGGCCGGGCAGATCGGCACCGTCGGCTATCTCGCCACCGTGATCACGGTGCTCATGTCCTGGGTGCTGCTGAGCGAGGTGCCCACCCTCAGCACCGTCGTCGGCGGCGCGATCTGCCTCGCGGGTGTGATCATCACCCGCCGACGTGGCTGAGACCGCCGGTGTCCCCGAATCGACTCCACCTGGAACCCCTCAGCCTGCCGCCGCAGGACGAACGCCCCAGCCTGCCGCGATCACGTGATACGCCTGCGCCGCTCTCCCATCGATCAGCCCGATCTCAGCGTTCCCAGGACTGCACAGGCCGGACCAGGTGGTAGTAGATCCCGATGTCCTCGGGCGCATGGAGTCGCTGGTCGTCATCGTCACCGGGATTGACCAGCAACACCCAGCCGGGCATCAGACCAGCGGGTTTGGTGATGATGAAGGGTCCCGTACCGTTCTGCGCCCAGACCTGATCCCCGACCCGGACACTGTGGCCATCCTTGGTGCGATACGTCGATGCCATACGGCATTGATACCAGCGATATCGATGCCGTGCCATGCCCGATCACACCAGGTCGGACCCCGACACGTTGTCCGACACTTCGCGTTCGTCGGTGCGCTCGGCGGCGCGTACGGCAGAACTTTCGGCAGAACTTTCGGCGGCGCGTACGGCGTCGGCGTAGGCCAGGGCGGCTCGGCGCAGGGCCGCCTCGGCGTCCAGCCCGGCAGCCCGGGACTGCGCCACGATCGCCAGCAGGCTCGCCCCGAGCCGGGTCTCGGCGTCCGTCGCCTCGGGCTGCGGTACGTCGAGGCCGGCCCGCGCCGCCCGTTCCAGGATCTTCTCGGTGAGCGCCAACCCGGGCTGGCTGAGCGCGATGCCGTCCAGCACCGAATCCCGCGCCTTCTCCGCCTTCTTGATCGCTTCCCAGCTGGCGGTGATCTCCTCCACCGTGCCGGCCTGCGCCCCGGCGAAGACGTGCGGGTTGCGTCGGACCATCTTGTCGACCAGGCCACCGGCCACGTCGTCGATGGACCAGCGTTCGTCCTCGGGCAGTTCCTCGGCCATCCGGGCGTGCAACACCACCTGCAACAACACGTCGCCCAGCTCCTCGCGGAGCGCGGCGAGGTCGCCGGCTCCGATCGCGTCGTACGCCTCGTAGCACTCCTCCAGCAGGAACCGGGCGAGCGTGGCGTGCGTCTGTTCCCGCTTCCACGGGTCACCGCCGGGCGACAGCAGCCGGTCCATCACCGCGACCGCGTCGAGCAGCCGGGCACCGGGCGGATCCCAGGATCCGTACATCAGCTCCAGTTCGGCCAGTCCCGGTTCACGGGCCAGCCGCAGCCCCAACTCCCGGGCCAGGGTCTCGTCGCCGGACGGGCCGGCCAGCCACACCGCCGTGCCATGCTCGGCAGCGGCGGCCAGCAACGCTTCCACCGGCCGAGCATCCGTCTCGACCGGCCGAGCATCCGTCTCGTTCCGGGGCCCGTCGCCGAGCACGGTCACCTCGGCGCCCGCCATGCGCACGGCCGTGGTCGTCTCGCTCTCCGCCCCGGCGAATACCGGATTGGCGCGTACGACGTCCCAGGCCGCCGCCGTGAGCAGACCGGCCGGCAGCCGGGGCGAGGTGACCAGCAGTACGACCCGAGCGGTCGTCACGACTGATCGGCCAGATCCGTCACCGGGGCGGCCGAGTCGACGTAGGGCAGGGCGTAGCTCACCGTTCCGTTGCGCAGAGTGAGGAAGGCGGGCACGTTCACCGGGCTGAACCGCGGGTTCATGGTGGTGTCGGTCGTGTTGGCCCGCTGCGCCAGGGCGTCCCGGGTGGCGATGGCCCCCGCAACGAACTCGGCGTCTCCGAACGCCTGCCGCACCTGGGCGACGGAGAGCCCCGGGTCGATCGCCTCGGCCTTGACCAGCGCCCGGTAGACGTCCATGATCGCGTCGTCGGTGAGTTGCGCCGCCGGCAACTGCTCCTGCAGCCCGATGAAGATGTCGATCCACTCGGCCCAGAGGCGGACGTACTCGCTGCCCGCCGGCAGCCGCAGCACCCGCGCCGCCGTCTCGGTGTTGGTGTCGTCGGTGACCCGGATGTGCTTCTCGGCCACGACCTGCTTGCCGAGTTCGAGGCTCACCAACAGGTCCACCACGTTCTGGCGGCTGATCGGCGGCTCGATCCGCGCCGGCGGCGTCTCGCCCCGCTGGGCGAACTGCTCCCGTACCGCTGTCTGGAACTGCTGGTCGGCGTCGGTATAGATGGCGTCGACCCGGTCCATCGAATACTTGGTGTCACCGACGTAGGCGGCGACGGTGGGGGCGGACCGGGCACAGGCACCGAGGCCGATGACCCCGAGGGCGGCCACCGTAACGACGGCGACGAGACGACGAGCACGCTGCATGGCCGCCACTCTCTCACGCACCGGGAGTTCCGGTGGGTACCGGGTCACCGAGAACATCGGAGAGTAGTTGGGCACACCAGTCCAGCAACGCCTGGTCGCGCAGTGGCTCGCCACCGATCCGGCGGGTGCTCGGCCGGGGCACGCTCACCTGGTCGGTGGCCTGCTTGTAGACCGAGTCCGGGTGGTAACGCTTGAGCCGTAGCTGCTTGGAGTCGGGCAGCGCCAACGGCGAGAAGCGCAGGTGCTTGCCCTGCACGGAGACGTCGCTGAGGCCGTACCGGCGGGCGAGTAGGCGGAACCGGGCCACCGCGACCAGGTTCTGCACCGGCTCGGGTGGGGTGCCGTACCGGTCGGTCATCTCGGCGACCACCTCGCGGAGCCGGTTCTCGTCGCGGGCCTCGGCGAGCTTGCGGTACATCTCCAGGCGCAGCCGTTCGACGCCGACGTAGTCGTGCGGCAGGTGCGCGTCCACCGGCAGGTCGATCTTGACGTCGACCTCCTCCTCCGGCCGCTCGCCCTTGAACGCCTGCACCGCCTCGCCGACCATCCGTACATAGAGGTCGAAGCCGACCCCCTCGATGTGCCCGGACTGCTCGCCGCCGAGCAGGTTGCCCGCGCCCCGGATCTCCAGGTCCTTCATGGCGACGTACATGCCCGCGCCCAGCTCGGTGTGCTGGGCGATGGTGGCCAGCCGCTCGTGCGCGTGCTCGGTCAGCGGCTTCTCCGGCGGGTAGAGGAAGTACGCGTACGCCCGCTCCCGGCCCCGGCCGACCCGACCCCGGATCTGGTGCAACTGGGACAGGCCAAGCAGGTCGGCCCGCTCCACGATCAGCGTGTTGGCGTTCGGGATGTCGATGCCGGACTCCACGATCGTGGTGGAGACCAGTACGTCGTACTCCTTCTCCCAGAAGCCGACCATCACCTTCTCCAGGGCGTCCTCGCCCATCTGGCCGTGCGCCACCGCCACCCGCGCCTCGGGCACCAGTTCCCGGATCCGCCGGGCCGCCCGGTCGATCGACTCGACCCGGTTGTGCAGGTAGAACACCTGACCGTCGCGCAGCAGCTCCCGGTGGATCGCCGCCGCCACCTGCTTGTCGTCGTACGCCCCGACGGAAGTCAGCACCGGATGCCGTTCCTCGGGCGGGGTGGCGATGGTGGACATCTCCCGGATACCGGTGATCGCCATCTCCAGGGTGCGCGGGATCGGGGTGGCCGACATGGTGAGCACGTCGACCGCCGTACGCAGGCTCTTCAGGTGTTCCTTGTGCTCGACGCCGAAGCGCTGCTCCTCGTCGACGATGACCATGCCGAGGGACTTGAACCGGGTGGCCGACTGGAGCAGCCGGTGGGTGCCGATCACGATGTCGGCGGTGCCGTTGGCCGCCGCCTCCAGGGCCAGCTCGGCCTCCTTCGGCGTCTGGAACCGGGACAGCTGCCGGATGCTTATCGGGAACTGGCCCATCCGCTCGGTGAACGTGTTGTAGTGCTGCTGCGCCAGCAGGGTGGTCGGCACCAGCACCGCCACCTGCTTGCCGTCCTGCACCGCCTTGAACGCCGCCCGTACCGCGATCTCGGTCTTGCCGTAGCCGACGTCGCCGCAGATCAGCCGGTCCATCGGGGTGGACTGCTCCATGTCCCGCTTGACCTCCTCGATCGCCGCGAGCTGGTCCGGCGTCTCGGTATACGGAAAGGCGTCCTCCAGTTCCCGCTGCCAGGGGGTGTCCGGGCCGAACGCGTGCCCCTGGGACGCCTTACGGGCGGCGTAGAGCTGAATGAGCTGGGCGGCGATCTCCTTGACCGCCTTGCGGGCCCGGGCCTTGGCCTTCTGCCAGTCGGAGCCGCCCATCTTGTGCAGGGTCGGGGCCTCGCCCCCGACGTACCGGGAAAGCTGGTCGAGCTGGTCGGTCGGTACGAAGAGGCGGTCGCCGGGCTGCCCGCGCTTCGAGGCGGCGTACTCGATGACCAGGTACTCCCGGTCCGCGCCGTTGACCTTGCGCTGCACCATCTCCACGTACCGGCCGATGCCGTGCTGCTCGTGCACCACGTGGTCGCCGGTCTTCAACTCCAGCGGGTCGATGGTGTTGCGTCGCCGGCTGGGCATCTTGCGCATGTCCCGGGTGGTCGAGCCGCGCCCACCGGTGATGTCGTTGCCGGTGACGACGGCGAACCGGGACGCCTCGTCGAAGAAGCCGTGGTTCAGCGAGCCGCAGGTGATGATCAGCTCGCCGGGTTTCGGCGCGGTCGGAATCGTCTCGGCCCTCGATACGCCGAGCCCGGCGTCGCGCAGCACCTCGGCCGCGCGCTGCGCCGGACCGTGCCCCTCGAAGACCAGGGCCACCGCCCAACCGTCCCCGGTCCACCGCTTCAGGTCCTCGACCACCCGGCTGGTTTCGCCGTGGTAGAGCGGCGTCGGCTGGGCGGTCAGGGTGACCGGGATCGTCTCGTCCGGGGTGACGCTGACCTGAGCTGGCTCGTCCTCCCAGGGCGCAACCGTGGTGGTCGCTTCCGCCCCGACCAGGCCGAACGGGGACACCGACCACCAGGGCTGGCCGAGTCGACTCGCGGTGGCGCGTACCTCGGCCAGGGTCTTGAAGGCGGCGGCGCCAAGGTCGATCGGGGCCTGGCCGCCGACAGCGGCCGCGGCCCAGCTGGCCTGGAGAAACTCCTCCGAGGTACGGACCAGGTCGTGCGCCCGGGTGCGGATCCGCTCCGGGTCACAGAGCAGTACGTGGGTGCCCGCTGGCATACAGTTGGGCAGCAGTTCCAGCGAGTCCGGCCCGATCAGCACCGGGGCCAGCGACTCCATCCCCTCCACCGGGATGCCCTCGGCCAGCTTGTCCAGGATCTCGGCCAGCTCGGGATGCTGTTCGGCCAGGGCGGCGGCCTTGTCCCGCACGTCTGCGGTGAGCAGCAGTTCCCGACACGGCGGGGCCCAGAGCCGGGGCACTGCCTCGATGGTGCGCTGGTCGGCGACGGCGAAGGTACGGATCTCCTCCACCTCGTCGCCCCAGAACTCGACCCGGGACGGGTGCTCGTCGGTGGGCGGGAAGACGTCGAGGATGCCGCCGCGCACCGCGTACTCACCGCGCTTGGTGACCAGGTCCACCCGGGCGTACGCCAGGTCGGTCAGCCGCCGGGCGATCGTCTCCAGTTCCGCCTCGGCCCCCACGGCCAGTTGGACCGGTTCCAGGTCGCCCAGTCCCTTGAGCTGCGGTTGCAACACCGAACGGACCGGGGCGACGACCACCCGCAGCGGCCCGCCGCTCTCCTCGATCTCCGGGTGCGCCAGTCGGCGCAGTACGGCCAGCCGCCGGCCCACCGTGTCCGAGCGGGGGGAGAGCCGCTCGTGCGGCAGTGTCTCCCAGGACGGGTACACGGCGACCTGGCCGGCCGGGAGCAGGCTACCCAGCGCGCTGGCCAGGTCGTCGGCCTCGCGGCTGGTGGCGGTGACGGCCAGCACCGGGCGACCGGCACCGCCCTGGGCCGTGTCGGCCGCCACGGCGGCCACGATGAACGGCCGCAGTGACGCCGGGGCGGTCAGGTCGAGCGCGTCGCCCCGCTCCTTGCGGGCGAAGTCACGGGTACGGGCCAGCCCGGAATCACCGAGGGCCGCGTGGAGCAGACCGGCGAGCGTCGTCATCGATCACAACCTCTGCATACGCACGACAATCACCCCGCCTCCGGCCCGTACGGGGGTGAGCCGACCGGGCAGAGCGGGGAAGGTGAACCTTTCCACCCTATCGCCGTACGACGATCATGCGGGCATGCTTGCCCGTGTGACAGAACACGTGGAACCGGCACCGATGGGATCGCTTCAGTGGCGGGCGCAGTTCGACGCGGAGGTCGACTTCGTCAATGGCGGCGGACTGCGTACGGAGGGCTTCCGGCTGGACATTCCGGGCGCAGCGATCGGTGACGACGAGTTGGCGGCGCTCCTCGTCCGGCACCTCGGGCTGCTGATGGTGGCCGAGGTACGGATCAGCAACAAGACGATCATCCAGGAGGCACACAAGGGTGGCCGGGGCGTGACTGCCTCACCCAGTGTCGGGGCTCGTCGCATGGTCGAGTTGAGTCACGTCATCCGGGACGGGATGGTCACCCTGTCGGGCTTCCCGGCACCCCGGATCACCGACTGGATGAGCTGGGCGGACTCCCGCGAGCGGTACGCGCCGGGAACCGAGTTCCAGATCGGCCGAATCGACATGATCGCCAACACCGGCACCTACCTGGACACGCCCGCACACCGCTGGGCGGGGCAGTCCGACCTGGCCGGGGTGCCGCTGGACCGCCTCGCCGACCTGCCCGGCATCGTCGTACGGGTGCCAGCCGGAACACGTGCCGTCGACCGGCTGATGCTCGCCCCGTACGAGGTGGCCGGGCGGGCGGTGCTGCTGCACACCGGGTGGGACGAGCACTTCGGGACCGACCGGTACGGCGCGCCAGAGCACCCGTACCTGACCGGGGACGGCGCGCAGTGGCTGGTCGAGACAGGTGCGGCGCTGGTCGGCATCGACTCGATCAACATCGACGACATGGGCCCGGCGGCGGCTGGGACCCGACCGGCGCACAGCGCCCTGTTGGCTGCCGGCATCCCGATCGTCGAGCATCTACGCGGGTTGGGTCAGTTGCCGCCGGACGGCTTCCGATTCACCGCCGCACCGCCCCTGGTCGAGGGAATGGGCACCTTCCCCGTACGAGCCTTCGCCGTACTCGATGCCGCCTGATCTTCTGATCGCCGCCTGACGCCGCCTGACCGCCCGAGTTCGTGCACCGCTACCCCGCAACGGTGGCTTCTTGTCGTACATACGGGCCTTCGTTCGGGGCAGCGGGTGACTGCCGGGTGACGGCAAGCTGTCCGGATGCCCCGCGCACCCCAGGTACCCCGAGAGTTGGCGTTCCTCACGTTCTCCGGCAGTCGCGCCATCGCTGCCGGGTTGCTGACCAGGAGCATGCTCCGCGGGCCCGCCTGGCGCCGATTGCTGCCCGACATCTACCTGCACGCCAGCGCCTACCGGGAGGACGACCACCGGATGTGGTGTGACGCGGTCGCCCTCACCCTGCCGCCGAACGCAGCGATCGGGGGCTTGAGTGCGGCCTATCTGTGGGGCGTCAACCTGCTCGAACGCGACAGCCCGGTCTCTGTCGTACTGCCCGCCCCGACCCGGCGCCGCCCCAACCGACGCATTGCTGTCAGCCACCACACACTGGCAGCCGAAGACATCGGTCGCTTCGCCGGATTGCCGGTCACCACCCCCGTCCGGACCGCCTTCGACCTCGGCCGTGGCGTTCGAGCCCGACGGCGGTGCGTCCGAGACCGACGGGCGGCACCAGGGGCAGACCGAGGCGGTGGTGGCGGTGGACGCGCTTCTCCACCGCAGAGTGGTACGACTGCCCACGCTGGGCGAGTACCTTGCGACCCACCGCGGCTGGCCCGGAACCGCCCAGCTACGTAAGGTTCTGACGCTCGCCGAGCCATTGAGCGAGTCACCGATGGAGACCCGTCTCCGACTGCTCCTACACAACGCCGGCGCGCCACCGCTGACCGCCCAACACGACGTCCACGACGGGCGGGGCAGGTTCCTCGGCCGGATGGACCTGGCCTACCCACAGTGGCGTATCGCCATCGAGTACGAGGGCGACCACCACCGGGAACGCAATCACTTCCGCCGCGACGTCACCCGACTCAACGCACTGCGGGCGGCCGGGTGGCTCGTCCTTCGGTTCACCGCCGACGACGTACTCCGGCATCCCGCCCAAATCATCCGCCAAGTGAACCAGGCAATCCGCGAGCGCCGATCCTGATCATGTTCTGCCAATCGTGATCTGAACACCAGAGGCGCTACCGGGGTGGTGTAGCGCCTCTGGTGTTCAGATCACCAACATCGGTCCGGGTACGGGGTGGCCCTGGCTGCCCGGGTCGCCAGTGGCCAGCGCTTGGCGAAGATGGCCGGGTGACCAACGAAGAGCTTGAGGATCTACGACTCGCTGTCTATCGGAGCTTCGCCGACACGGGACGGGCACCGACCAGCCAGGAGCTTGCCGACCAACTACGGCTAACCATGCCAACGGTCGAGCAGGGGCTCGACGAACTTGCCACCCGACGGCACCTGGTCCTCGACGGGCAGGGCCAGATCATCATGGCCCACCCGTTCTCCGCGGTGCCGCTGGGCTTCGCGGTCATGGGCGGCCGGACCCTGTGGTGGGGTGGCTGCGCCTGGGATTCCTTCGCGCTGCCACATCTGCTACCCGACGAGGGCGAGATGCTGGTGTCGACCCGCTGCCCGGCCTGCGCTCGCCCACACGCCTGGAACGTCGGCCGTCAGCAGCCACCGACCGGTGACCAGGTCGCGCACTTCCTGGTCCCGACCGCCCGGATGTGGGACGACGTCGTACACACCTGTGACAACCAGCGGATCTTCTGCTCCCGCCACTGTGTGGACGACTGGCTGACCGCCACCAACTCGGCCCTGGGCTACGTCATGGATCTGAGCACCCTGTGGCACCTCGCTGCCGACTGGTACACCGGCCGCCTCGACCATGGGTACGTCCGGCGCGAGCCCGCGCAGGCAGCCGACTACCTGCGTCAGGTCGGCCTCACCGGCCCGTTCTGGGGCACCTGATCTCCCAGCACGCGCACTGCGATGCCCCTTGATCGACGCGGTCAACGGGGCTGGTCGCCGTCGAGGATGCGCTGCCAGGCGGAGACGTACAGTTCGGTCAGCGGGCGTTTCGGCCAGGAGACCCCCTCGACCACGCTCCCGTCGGCGGAGACCGTCAGGCCATAGAGCGACACCTTCCAGGATTCCAACGGAAGATGTTTCGTGTCCGCTTTGGCCCACCCACCCGGCAGGAACACCCCGCGCCCGGCCCGGGCCCGCTTCGCCTCGACCACCAAGGCACGCTCGACCAGCGCCGCCACCGCCGCCTTGTGCCGGGTCGGTGTCCACCCATTCCAGGTACGGATGTTCCGGTCGGTTGGTTGCAGCAGCGTCAACAGCTCCAGGTAGAGGGCGGCCGGGTCGGGTGCCAGGTCCAGCCGCTGGCCCACCTCGGCCACCAACTCCGGCACGCTGACCAGCGGGTACGCCTCATACGCCCCGTCGGGCAGCGCCCCAGACCGGATGCGCGCCACCATCCGCCCGCACTCCTCGCTGAGCAGCCACTGCACGGCGGTGAAGTCCCAGACGCCACTCCACGCCATGGCCCGCAACTGCTCGGATCGGGTGTCGTCGCCGTAGAACGCCGGACGGAAGAAGAGATTCGGGTCCTGCTCCCGCGAGACGCCCCGGATTGAATAAGTCCCGCCGAGAGTGACAACGGTGAGACCATCGTCGATGGTCGCCACGTCGAGCGGCTCCGGGCCGTGGTACGGCTTGTCGCCGAAGCGGGCTCGCAACTCCTGCTCGGTACGGTGACGGTAGTACGCGCTACCGGCGTTCAACAGGAGCCCCGGGTGGGAGAGCCGGGCGCGCAGCAGTTCCACCGTGTCAGGGACGCCAGCCCTGACCGGGTCACCGGCGGGCAGTTCGGCGTAGGCCCACTGGGCCCCGATGGCGAGGTTTCTCAGCAGGTTCCCAAATCGCCAGACGCCCGTGCCCCCATCGCCATCGGTGACCTTGTAGCCGTACTCCCCCTTCTTGATCCAGGTGTCCAGGTTGGTGGTGAGGGACGCAACGGCGTGCGGCTCCGCAAGCGTCACGCACAGCTCGGTGGTGGAGTCGACCGTAGGCAGCTTCATCGCCGCCGTCAGGGTCGCCTCGGGCACACTGACCCTACGGCCGACCAAGGAATTCCACCGCTGTGCCACCCGCTCGGCCACCGTGCTCATCCTGCCTGGCTCCCACAGTTCGGCCGGGTCGGCGGGCAGCACATCGGCGAGCAGATCGAGCCGCTGCTCCACGCTGAGCACCCCAAGTTCCCGCCGGCCGGCTTCAGCCTCGGCGGTCTTCAACCGGAGGATCTTCCGTTCCGTCTCGTCCAGGAACGGCAGGCTGTAGGAGCCGGTACCGGGAATGCCGGCGAGGATGAGCCCGGCGGCGGGGCGGCTCAACCCCGTACGCTCGGCGAGCACACTGACCGCCGCGTCGTCGTACGGCACCGGCCCCCGCTCTCGGACGAGGGCGACGAGGCGACGCAGCGCGTCCGCTCCGCCCCAACCCCGAGGGGCGTCCGCCACCTCGACGACGGTTCCCAGCGCCGACGGATCACCAGTGGCGGCAGGCACATCCCCGGCACCGGTACGCAGTTCGACGAATCGACGCTGACCCCTAGCGGCCCAGCCGACGGCCACCGCCGCCCCGTACTCCTCGCGGGTGAGCAGCTGCCCGGTCTGCTCCGTCGCCACCACACCGATGCGCAGCGACGCCTCTGGACCAGCGAAGGGCGTCTGCGCCCAGACCTCCAACAGGGCCAGCAGTCGCGCCCGACGCTCGTCCCGGGTGGAGGCGGCCACGGCCCGCAGGGCGACAGCACCGATCCGGCCGATCAGTGACACCCAGTAGTCGGTGACCGGCACCCCATTCTTGGTCTCGGCGGCGAACCGATCCGTGGTCACGGCACCGGTGAGGAAATCACCGAGAAGCTGGATCCCGCGCAGCGACCCACTACGGTCCTGCGCTGCCCAACGTTCGGACAGCCCGTACAGCGCCCTGGGCACCTTGGCATCGTCCAGCAAATGCCAGGTTGTCTCGTCCGCCGGTACCGTCCCGGCCGACGCTGGTTCGGTCCCTGCCCCAGCCGCCTGGTCTGCCCCGTCCGCCTCAGCCGGCTGGTCTGCTACGGCCACCTGGTCTACGACGGCTGATTGGCGCATCCGGCGTAGCGCGGGCACTCGTTCCAGGTCGATCCGGTCCCGGTGCCGGTCGAGACTCTTGCGCAACAGCGGCGCGAACACCGGGTCGGCGACCAGTGCCGGGATGTCCTCTTCGGGGTCCCGGTCGGACAGCCAGACGTGGAAGTCGAGCCCGGCGTCCGCAGCCGGAGCCGCCACCGGTACGCCGTTCGCGAGGCAGGTCTCCAACACCCGTACGTCGATCGCACGCTGCCCGTAGTCGGTGCCGTGCAGCCGGACGGGGATGTCGTCGTCGACGAGCCGGGCACTCAGTGCGGCGATGAGCCACCCGAACTGACGCGGCAGCGTCCGGTACACCCGGTCCCGGGGGGCCCGCCTCGCGTGGATGACGGCCCGGCTGAGCCAACGTGCCGCAGTCTGGGCTGGCTCGGCTCGAACGACGCCTTCCTGCACGGCTGCCTCGGTTCGGATAGCTGGCGCACACGCCAGGAGGTCGAGCGCGCCGGTGTCGTTGAGCAGCTCGAACCACCAGCCGTCGATACGGTCGGCCACGGGAAACACGTCGAGCAGCCGGCGCTGGTTCCGCGTCGAGCCCTTGGCCAGCGCGATGAGCGCCGGCCGCCACGCCTTCCACACCGCCACTGGCGTCTCACGGATCGCGGATAACGGCAGCAGCCGTTCGATGAGGTGCTGCTGCTCGGCGTTGACGTCCCGGCCAGCGGCGCGCGCCGCTGCCGCGAGCTGTCGTGGCAACTCCGGCCAGGGCGGCTGGCCGTACCGGGTTCGCAGCTCAGCCAACTCGATCAGCGCGGCGAGCGCGGGTTCCGGCGCGTACCGGTCACGCAGCGCGGCCCCGAACTGGCCGGCTGCCTTGGCGCTGATCGCTCCCGCCGCAGCGAACTCCCGGTGGCTCGCCAACCAGCTGTCGCCGTCGACCGGGAGGCCGTGCTCCTCCTCGAACTCCCGCGCCCGGCCGAACGCCATCGCCGCCCGTTTGGTGTCCCGCGCCGCAGCGAGCTGCCGGCCAGCATGTTCCCAGAAGACCGGCAGGTGCCCCACCGGCAACCGGCGGGCCACCCACTCGTAGGTGACCATCGCGTCGTGGGGGGCCTTACCGGCGGCCCGCTTCAGGTCGTCGACCACCGCAAGGGCCGCCGCAGCGTTCTCCGGATCGGTGATGAGCGCCCAGGCGGGGTACGCCCGGCAGGCAAGCACCTGCGCGGGAATCGGAACGCACTCCTGGCCCGCCTTGTCGCGGCAGGTCACACCCGTCTCGGTCAGGCTGAGCTCGTACCCGTCGCTGGCCGGAACCCAGACAGCCTCGCTGCTGCTCTGCATGGCGGGCATGATGACAAACCAGGCTGACATTCTCCGATGAGCGGCCCGACTCGTCATGGCGGACATCCGATAGAGCTGGCCCTACCACGGCCTCGGGGCAGCGCATGGCCGCCTCGTGCCGGCAGGCTGTCGGAATGCCCCGGGCACCGCACATCCCCAGGAGTTGGCCTTCCTCCCGTTCTCCGGCAGTCGCGCCGTCGCCGCTGGCCTGGTCACCTGGCGAATGCTTCGCGGCCCGTCCTGGCGGCGGCTGTTGCCCGACATCTACGTCCACATTGACGGTTACCGTGCGGACGACCATCGGATGTGGTGCGACGCGGTTGCCCTGACCTTGCCGACGGGCGGTGCCATCAGCGGCCGCAGCGCGGCGTTTCTGTGGGGCGTCGACCTCCTACCGCGCCAGAGCCCGGTCTTCATCACACTTCCGGGTACGGCCAGCCGACGCTCCCACCTTCGCGTGGCGGTCAGCCAGCGATCGTTACCGCCCAGGAGATCACCCGGTTCGCCGGGCTACCGGTCACCCCCGGTGTCTTCACCGCGTTCGACCTCGGGCGGCAGTTGCCCCGGTCGGACGCGCTGGTCGCGGTGGACGCACTGCTGCATCGGCGGGTGGTCAAGCTCTCCGAGTTGGCCAGCTACCTGGACGCGCACATCGGCTGGCCTGGCACCGCCCGACTGCGCGAGTTGCTCACGCTGGCCGAGCCGCTGAGCGAGTCCCCGATGGAGAGTCGGCTCCGGCTCATCCTGTACGACGCCGGTCTGCCGCGCCTGACCGCGCAGCACGACGTCTATGGTGCCCACACGCAGCGCGGACGTATCTTTCTCGGCCGCGTCGACCTGGCCTACCCCCGGTGGCGTATCGCCGTCGAGTACGAGGGCGACCACCACCGGGAACGCGCACACTTCCAGCGCGACATCGCTCGACTCAACGCACTACGTGCGGCGGGCCAACACGCAGGCCGGCGCAACGGCCAGCTCAGTAGCGGACGGAGATGCGCTGAGTCACCGCGTCGACCCGGGCGATGCCGCCGTACGGGACGATCAACTGCGGGTCGGTGTGCCCGATGTCGAGGTCGAACACGACCACGGCATCCGGGGCGTACTCGGCGAGGGCGCGCAGCACGGCGGCGCGCTGCGCCTCGGCGTACGCCTGCTTCTGCTCCTGGGTGTGGGGTTTCGCGAAGTCCCAGGCCTTCGGGCGACCGACCAGTACGGCCGGGAAGCCGGCGAGCAGGCCGCGCTCGCCGAGGTTGCGCAGAATGCGGTAGACCTCGACGTCGGAGGGCAGTTCCTCGGAGGTCTCCAGCAGGAAGACCGAGCCGGCGTACGCCTCGCTCGGACCGACCCGACCGGCCTGGAGAATCCAGGAGAGGATCTCAAGATTCCCGCCCCAGATCGGCCCTTCGATGGTGCGCGCCGGCCCGTGCCAGCTCCAGCCGCCGCCCGGAAACATGGTCAACGGGCGGTCCAGGCTCGCCGGGTCCTGCCAGTCGTTTGGCTGATCTCCCCATTCGTCGGCGGGCGTGAGGTCGTACCAGTCGGAGGTGAACAGGGCGGCCCGCAGCGAGTCGAGGCTGGCCGGGTGCATGGTGACCGGTCGGCCGAGGTGTACCAGCACCGATCCGCCGTGGTAGCCGACAATGCCGAGGCCGTGCAGATGGTGGAGCAGGTTGGTGTTGTCCGAGTAGCCGAAGAACGGCTTCGGGTTGGCGCGTAGCACCTCGTCGTCCAGGTGCGGGATGACGGTGACCTGGTCGTCGCCGCCAACGGTGGCCAGTACGGCGGTGATCGTCGGGTCGGCGAACGCGGCGGTGAGGTCCCGGGCCCGGTCGCGCGGGTTGGCCTGCCACTGTCGGGTGGTCGGATATTCCACCGGCTCCAGGCCCAGCTCGTCGCGGAGCCGGCGCAAACCAAGCTCGTGTACGTGCGGAAAGATCGCCGGCAGCGCGGCGGACGGCGACACGACAGCGACTCGATCGCCCGGCTTCGGCTTCGCCGGGTACTGCCGCGACTGCGTTGATGATCTCAGCTCATGCATGTTGAGACGCTATCGGCCGAACCAAACGATTAAATCTCTCATGAGGTGACATAGTGACCAGCAAGGAGCGTCCCCACCGGCTGAGGTGTTAGGAAGGGCCCCTTCCTATACAAAAAACGATAGGAAGGGGCCCTTCCTAACACCAGGGCGCACGCGGATACGATCCAGCCAGTCGGACAGCGCTGTCCTTCGCACTTTTGGGTAAGGAGCGCATGGTGACCGACCTGCATGATCCCAACGGACCCGACGCCGCCCTCCGGGCCGACATCCGCCGGCTCGGCACCCTGCTCGGGCAAACTTTGGCCCGCCAAGAAGGCCCCCCGCTGCTCGACCTCGTCGAGGAGATCCGGGCCCTGGTCCGTTCCGACGCCGAAGCCGCCGCCACCCGGCTCGCCGCGATGGACGTCACCACCGGTACGAAGCTGGCGCGGGCCTTCTCCACCTACTTCCACCTGGCCAACATCACCGAACAGGTGCACCGGTCCCGGGACCTGCGCCGGCAGCGCGCCGCTCAGGGTGGCTGGCTGGACCAGGCGGCCCGACTGATCGCCGAGCGCGGGGTACCGGCCGAGGAGATCGCGGCAGCAGCCCGGCGGCTGGCCGTACGGCCGGTCTTCACCGCCCACCCCACCGAGGCGGCCCGCCGGTCGATCCTGTCGAAGTTGCGCGCGGTCGCCGACGAACTGGACGCCGAAACCGCCAACGCGGTGCTGTACGGGGCGAGCGACGAGGGCCCCACCAACCGGCGGCTGGCCGAACTACTCGACCTGCTGTGGCAGACCGACGAGCTGCGACTGGACCGGCCTGACCCGACCGACGAGGCGCGCAACGCGATCTTCTACCTGCGTGACCTGTACGCCGCCGCCACCCCACAGGTACTCGACGATCTCGCCGACACGCTGCGCCGGCTGGGAGTGGAGACCTCCCCCACTGCCCGCCCGCTGACCTTCGGCACCTGGATCGGCGGCGACCGGGACGGCAACCCGTTCGTCACCCCACTGGTCACCCGGGACGTCCTGCTCATCCAGTACGAGCACGGCATCCAGGCCACCGAGGCGGCGTTGGAGGGGCTGATCAGCGAGATCTCGGTCTCTCGGCGGCTGCGCTCGGTGTCGCTGGATCTCTCGGCCAGCCTCGCCACCGACCTGGACGCGCTGCCCGAGGTGGCACCCCGGTTCCGGCGGGTCAACGCTGAGGAGCCGTACCGACTCAAGGCCCGCTGCATCAAGGCGAAGCTGGCCAACACCCGGCTCCGGCTGAGTCGGGGCACCCCGCACGTGCCGGGGCGGGACTACCGGGGGTCGGCCGAGCTGATCTCCGACCTGGAGCTGATGCGCGCCTCGCTGGCCCGTAACTCCGGCCAGCTCACCGCCGTCGGCCGGCTCGCCACCGCCATCCGTACGGTTTCCGCCTTCGGTCTGCACCTGGCGACGATGGACGTACGCGAGCACGCCGAGGCGCACCACGCGGTGCTCGCCCAGCTCTACGGGCAGGTCGGCGAGGTAACCGACTACAACACGCTGCCCCGGGGCGAGCGTACGAAGCTGCTCGCCGAGGAACTGGCCGGCCGTCGTCCGCTTTCTACAGTGGACACACCATTGACCGAGGCGGCCCGCAAGACGTTCAACGTCTTCGGCACGATCCGTGAGGCGCAGGACCGGTTCGGCAGCGAAGTGATCGAGTCGTACATCATCTCGATGACGATGGGGGCCGACGACGTACTGGCGGCCGTGGTGCTGGCCCGGGAGGCCGGCCTGGTGGACGTGCACAGCGGGCGGGCGCGGATCGGTTTCGTACCGCTGCTGGAGACCCCGGCGGAGCTGAACGCCGGCGGTGAACTCCTCGACGAACTGCTCTCCCTGCCGGCGTACCGGGCGATCGTCGCGGCCCGGGGGCACGTGCAGGAGGTGATGCTCGGTTACTCCGACTCCAACAAGGAGGCCGGGATCACCACGAGCCAGTGGTCCATCCACAAGGCGCAGCGCGCGCTGCGCGACGTGGCGGCCCGGCACGGCGTACGGCTGCGGTTGTTCCACGGTCGCGGCGGTACGGTCGGTCGGGGCGGTGGGCCCACGCACGAGGCGATCCTGGCCCAGCCGTACGGCACGCTGGACGGCGCGATCAAGGTGACCGAGCAGGGCGAGGTCATCTCCGACAAGTACACCCTGCCGTCACTGGCCCGGGAAAACCTGGAACTGACCCTGGCCGCGGTGTTGCAGAGCGCCCTGCTGCACACCACCCCCCGCCAGCCGGCCGAGATGCTGGAACGTTGGAACGAGACCATGGAGCTGGTCTCCGACACGGCCTTCCGGCAGTACCGGTCGCTGGTCGAGAATCCGGACCTGCCGGCGTACTTCTGGGCCTCCACCCCAACCGAGTTGCTGGGCGCGCTCAACATCGGCTCCCGGCCGGCGAAGCGCCCCAACACCGGGGCCGGGCTCGGTGGCCTGCGGGCCATCCCGTGGGTCTTCGGCTGGACCCAGACCCGGCAGATCGTGCCCGGCTGGTTCGGGGTCGGTACCGGGCTGGCCGCCGCCCGGGAGGCCGGGCTGTCGGACGTACTGGCCGAGATGCACCGCAACTGGCACTTCTTCGGCACGTTCCTGTCGAACGTCGAGATGATGCTGACCAAGACCGACCTGAACATCGCCCGGCGGTACGTGGAAACTCTGGTGCCGGAGCCGCTACACCCGATCTTCCACAAGATCGAGGAGGAGTACGAGCGGACGAAGAGCGAGGTGCTCGCCGTCACCGCCTCCCCCGAGCTGCTGGAGAACTCGCCGGTGTTGCAGCGGACCCTCGCCGTTCGGGACACCTACCTCGAACCGTTGCACCACCTACAGGTGGCGTTGCTACGCCAGTACCGGGACTCGGGGGCGGCCGGCCGGGCGGTCGCCACCGCCCCTGGGGGCCGACGCGCTCCGAGCGACGGTACGGCGTTGGAACGGGCCCTGCTGACCACGGTCAACGGGATCGCCGCCGGTATGCGCAACACCGGCTGAGCCGCACTCGGGACGTACAACGGCCGACTGCACCCCGCACACGGCACCCAGCATGCGCAGCAGTGCTGGGTGCTGGGTGCTGGGTGCTGGGTGCTGGGTGCCGTGCGCGGGGTGCGGGGTGCGGTGCGGTGCGGTGCGGTGCGCTTCAGGTGTTAGGAAGGGACCCTTCCTATGCAGAAAGCGATAAGAAGGGGCCCTTCCTAACACCGCATCAGCTTGTCTCGCCCGCCACGCTGAACGAACGCAGCCGGTGGATGGCCAGCACCGTGAACCCGACCGAGAACACCACGGTCATCACGAGCGCCACCGGCGTCGATACGGTGGTGCTGATCAGTTCGGTCGGCGCGATCCGATCGGCCAGGGCCGCCACGTACTGCTGGATGGAGAGCACCTGGGTGCCACTGACGACGTTGCCCAGCAGCCCCTCCCAGATCAGCACGTAAACCAGGCCGAGCAGGACCGGCCGTCGGGTGACCAGGCTGAGCGCCAGGAACAGCGCCGAGTACGCCAGCGCGCCGACCGTACCGGCTGCCGCCAGCCCGAGCCCGAACCGTACCGACTCGGCGAGCACCCCGGCGACGTAGAGCGGGACGGCGGTGGTCAACGCGGTGACCCCGGTCGCCACGAGCAGCTTCGGCAACACGATCTGCCAGCGGGGCAACGGCTTGGTCAGGATGTGCACGATCGTGCCGTCGTCGATCTCGGAGCCGAGCACGCCGGTGCCGACGACCAACGCGACGACCGGCAGCACCACGGCCAGCCCGAGGCCCAGCAGCACCGGTGGCCCCCACTCGCCGGGGTCGACACCGAAGGACCGGCCCATCACGGCGAGAACGATCAGCAGGGCGGGTAGGGGCAGCAGCATCAGGAACCGCCGGCGGCCGAAGAGCCCACGGGCGGTGATCCACGAAACCGTCGACATAATTACTCCTTCGTTTGCGACTGCGGGGCTCGCAAAACCGGCTCTTCTCGCATTCCGGCTCGGTCGCATCCCACGCGGACCGCCCCGGAACGCTCGCTCCTCGCGCGCACGACCTCAGGCCTCCACCAGGTAGGAGAAAACGCTCTCCAGGGACTCGTCTGAGGGCAGCAGCCGGCGTACCCGGATGCCGGACGCCAGCGCAATCTTGGGCAGGGCGCGGGTGAAGGTGCCGTAGTCGCCGGCGCGTACGGTCAGGCCGGTCCGGTCGATCTCGACCCCGGTCACCGACGGCTCGCCGATCAGGGCGACCGCCAACCGCCGGTCGTCGGTGGACTGCACCGCGAAGACGTGCGGCCGGTTGGTCATCAGCCGCCGGATCGTCCGGAAGTCACCGGAGGCGGCCAGCCGGCCCGCCACGATCACCTGTACGGTGCCGGAGACCTGTTCGACCTCCTCCAGGATGTGCGAGCTGAACAGGATCGTCCGGCCCTGCTCACCGAGCCGGTGCAGCAGGTCCATCATGTGCAGCCGCTGCCGGGGGTCCATGCCGTTGAACGGCTCGTCCAGCAGCAGCACCGCCGGGTCGTGCACCAGTGCCGCCGCGACCCGGGTGCGCTGCCGCATGCCCTTGGAGTACGTGTCGATCCGCCGGTCCTGGACGGCGGTCATCTCGACCAGTTCGATGGCCCGTCGTGCCGCCGTCGCCGGGTCGGGCAGCTTGTGCAGCTTCGCGCTGGCCAGCACGAACTCGTACGCGGTGAGGAAGGTGTGCACCGCCTCCCGTTCGCTGACCAGGCCGAGCTGGCGGTAGACGGCGGGGTTGCGCCAGGTCGGGCTGCCGTCGACGGTGACGGTGCCCCGGGACGGGGCGAGGAAGCCGGCCATCATGTGCAGCAGGGTGGTCTTCCCGGCACCGTTGGGGCCGAGCAGGCCGGTCACGCCGGCACCGAGGCTCATGCTCACGTCGTTGACGGCAACCACGTTGCCGTACCAGCGGGAGACCCCGGTCAACTCCACAGTGGTCATTTCGCGGCGACCTTCCGGTAGCGGGCGAGCAGCAGGGTGACGCAGCCGGCGACCAGCAGAATCATGGCCGCGAGGTAGATCGGGCCGGTGTCACCGATGGTCATCTCCAGGCCCGGCTCGGGGAACAGCCAGCCGCCGACGGACTGCACCAGGGTGGACGGGGAGGCCAGGAAGGCCAGCTCGTTGACGATCCGGGAGGGCATGACCGACAGCACACCGACGATCGGGGTGGTCATCAGAAACACCGCGACGATCCCACCGGCGGCGAACGCCCGCTTACCGGTCAGCGAGGCCACCAGCAGACTGATCGCGGCGAAGACCACCGCCCACATCCCGGCATAGAGCAACCCGGGTACGAGGTCGAGGAACTCGTCCCACACGCCGCGCATTCCGGTCTTGGTGGTGAACGCTCCCCCGGCGAACATCAACAGTTGCGGGCCACCGAGCAGCAGCCACACGGCCGAGGCCAGCGCGGCGAGCTTGGCCAGCGCATAGTCCGAGCGGCGCAGCGGCCGGGAGAAGTAGAGCGGGAGGACGCCGCTGTGCAGGTCCCGGGAGACCAGTTCCGGGGCGAGCACCGCGACGAAGAAGATCAGCAGCCAGCTCATCGACCCGGCGAACTGGGGGTAGGTCATGACCACTTCGCCGAACTGGGCCCGGACGGCGGTGAGGACGGCGGCGACCACGGTCATGATGCCGACGATCAGCCACGGGAAGATCTTGGCTTTGGCGCTTCGGCCCAGGCCGAAGGCGGTACGCAGGCCGTGCAGGTAGAGGGAGCCGACGACGTACCGGCGGCCGAGGCGGGGCCCGTCGTACCGCTGGTAGCCGATGTCGTGGATCACCCCGCTGGGCGCGGCGCTGCGGGTCTCAAGCGTGGACACTGGCAACCTCCCGGGTGGCGAAGAGCTCGGCCACGCGGTGCCGCCGCTGGTCGAGGCGGTGCAGCGGCAGGTCCAACTCGGCCACCGCGGTCAGGATCAGGTCGTACGTCCCATCGGAGGCCAACGGTACGAGCAGCAGCTGCCCTTCTCGCCGTACCGGTAGGTCGAGGGCGACCAGTCGGGCGGCGAGTTCGTCGGTGCCCTCGCTGACCTCGACGGCGAGCACGTCGGTCGCCTCGGTCATCGCCGAGATGTGGTCCGAGCGCAGTAGCCGGCCGCCGTCGATCGCGACCAGCGAGTCGCAGATCCGCTCGACCTCACCGAGCAGGTGGGAGCAGACCAGGACCGAGATGCCGAACTCGGTGCCGATCCGGTGGATGAGGCCGAGCATGGCGTCCCGGCCGGCCGGGTCGAGCCCGTTGGTCGGCTCGTCCAAGAGCAGCAGGTCGGGATCGTGCACCAGCGCCTGGGCGAGTTTGACCCGCTGTTTCATGCCGGTGGAGTAGCCGCCAATCTGCCGGTAGCGCTCCTCGTAGAGTCCGACGTGGCGCAGCGCCTCGGAGGCCCGTTCCCGGGCGATGGTGCGGGGCAGACCGCTGATCCGGCCGAGGTGGGTGACGAACTCGGCGGCCGACAGGTCGGGCGGCAGGCAGTCGTGTTCCGGCATGTAGCCGACGCGGGCGCGGACCGCCGCCGCGTCGGTCGTCGGATCGAGGTCGAGCACCCGCACCTGACCGCTGGTTGGCGCGAGCAGACCAAGCATGATCTTGATAAACGTGGACTTGCCCGCGCCGTTGGCGCCGACCAGTCCGACGATTCCCGGTTCGACGGCGACCGTCAGGTCGGCCAGCGCGGTCACCCGCCCGCCGTACGTCTTGGTGAGCGACTGGGTCGCGATCAGTGTCACCGGCTCAGCCTAGGGACCGGGCGCTCGTTACGGTGGACATCCCGGCCCTGGTCGCCCCCTGATCCTTCCCGGTTCTCCCCCATTAGGGGACGCCTCGGCGGCCGCTGGTGGCAGGCCGGAACGGGCTGCCCGAAGAGGTCTTCGGCGACCGTACGGAAGCGTGTTCGGAGGGGTGCTCGGCGAGGTGTCGGACAGCTGGGTGGAGTGGCGCTCTCGACCGATCGGCGGTCGGCTGCGAAACTGTGTGCCGATCGGTTGTCTGGGGGTGCGATGAGCAACGGATGGGTGCTGCCCGACGAGGTGCTGCGGGACGCGCCGGCGTACACGCCGCGTCCGCACGAGCTGGCCGATCTTGAGTTACTACTCAGCGGGGCCTACGAACCGCTGACCGGCTTCCTCGGACGGGCGGACCTGGCCTCGGTGGCCCGACGTGGACGGTTGGCCGACGGCACGGCATGGCCGGTACCGGTGACCCTGCACGTGCCCTCGGGGCTGGTCGAAGGGCTGGACCTCGGCGATCCGCTACGCCGGGCACTGGTCCTCACCGACAGCGAGGGCGCCCCGATGGCGCTGCTGGAGGTGACCGACACCTGGCCGGCCCGGGACGGTACGGCCGGGGTCGGCGGCGAGATACGCCGGATCGGGGACGGCGGGCACGGCCCGTTCCAGCGGCTGCAACGTACTCCGGCCGAGGTCCGGGCGCTGCTACCCGCCGGCCGGGTGCTCGGGGTCATCGCCGACCGGCCATTGCACCGCCCACAGCTGGCCCAGATCGCCCACGCGACCCGGACCCTCAACGCCCATCTGCTGATCCTGATTCCGGTGGCAGAGGGCGGCAGGGAAGGGCTGCCGCCCGAGGTGCTGGTACGGAGCGTGTTCGCCGCCCGGGACCGGATGCCGCCGGCCACCCTGGTCGCCGTACCCATGGCCCGGCGGGGAGACGAGATCACCGACGCCCTGCTGCGGGCCCGGGTCGCCGCCGCGTACGGGGTGAGCCATCTGCTCTCCACCGTCGACACGCTCTCCGGCGGTGGGTTGCGGGTGCTGGTGCCCCGCGAACTGGCCTACGACAACCGGGACGGACAGTGGCGGTGGCGGGAGGACATCCCGCCACGCAACCGGCGCCTGGCGCTGAGCAACGAGGAGATCGAGGACCTGCTCGACCGGGGCTTCCCGCTGCCCGAGTGGCACACCCCGCCTGCGGTCGCCAAGGAACTCTCCCGGGCCCGGCCACCACGTCGGCAGCGAGGTCTGGTGGTGTTCTTCACCGGGCTGTCCGGG
Organism: Micromonospora sp. NPDC003197; assembly: GCF_053590565.1. Classification (NCBI taxonomy): domain Bacteria; kingdom Bacillati; phylum Actinomycetota; class Actinomycetes; order Micromonosporales; family Micromonosporaceae; genus Micromonospora; species Micromonospora sp. NPDC003197. Next base: position 248,948 of record NZ_JBSFTE010000007.1, read on the forward strand.
TCGGGCAAGTCCACCATCGCCCGGGGTCTGGCCAACTCGTTGCGGGAGAGCGGAGACCGGACCGTCACGCTGCTCGATGGCGACGTGGTCCGCCGGGAACTCTCCGCCGGCCTCGGCTTCAGCAAGGCCGACCGGGACCTCAACGTACGCCGCATCGGCTGGGTGGCGGCCGAGATCGCCCGACACCGGGGGTTGGCGCTGTGCTGCCCGATCGCGCCGTACGCCCAGGCTCGCTCGGCGGCGCGCGCCATGGCCGCTGCGGCCGGGGCCGGCTTCCTGCTGATTCACGTCGCCACCCCGCTGGAGGTGTGCGAGCAGCGGGACCGTAAGGGCCTCTATGCCCGTGCCCGGTCCGGTCAGCTTGTTGGGATGACGGGCATCGACGACCCGTACGAGGTGCCGACCGACGCCGACCTGGTGTTGGACACCAGTGAACTGAGCGTCGAGGAGGCCGTACACGCGGTGCTGCACCACCTGACCGAGACCGGTTGGGTGGAGTCCCGGCTGCAATCGGCCTGAGTCGCGCCCGACCAACTGGCGGTACGGCCATGGGGTTAACGGCTGTGCGGCCAGCCGTACGGCCCATGAGCGGTACGGCCGCCAGAACCGGCACGGCCGCTGGGCGGCACAGAACCCGCTGGGCACAGAACAGGGGCGCGGGGGGCCCGGGTAGTGGGCCCCCCGCTGGGAAGGGACGGCCGGCTGTGCGCGACAGCCGGGAAGACCGATCGATCGGCCGGCGCCCTGTCTCGGGGCGGCTGCTAGCGATCGACCTTCCTGGACGCGACTGGCATCACATCCAACCTGTTCAACGACCCGGCGCGGCCGACAGTGACGGGCAGTGATCGTCAGCTGCCGGCGTACGGTTTCCGGGAGCCCGGGTAGCGAACAGCCCGCCGGCACACGGCCGACGGGCTGTCGTGGGTGTGATCAGATCTCGCCGTTGCTGACGAGTCCGGTCTTCGGTACGCGGATCAGGCGCCGAGCTTCTTCGCCAGGTTCGCGTCGAGCGCGGCCATGAACTCGTCGGTGGAGAGCCACGGCGCGTCCCGGGAGATGAGCAGCGCCAGGTCCTTGGTCATCTGCCCGCCCTCGACGGTCTCGACGATGACCTGCTCCAGGGTGTTGGCGAACTCGGTCACCGCCGGGGTGCCGTCCAGCTTGCCCCGGTGGGCCAGGCCCCGGGTCCAGGCGTAGATCGAGGCGATCGGGTTGGTCGAGGTCTTCTCGCCCTTCTGCCACTGCCGGTAGTGCCGGGTGACGGTGCCGTGCGCCGCCTCGGCCTCGACGGTACGGCCGTCCGGGGTCATCAGCACCGAGGTCATCAGGCCGAGCGAGCCGAAGCCCTGCGCGACGGTGTCGGACTGCACGTCGCCGTCGTAGTTCTTGCAGGCCCAGACGAAGCCGCCCTCCCACTTGAGCGCGGCCGCCACCATGTCGTCGATCAGCCGGTGCTCGTAGGTGATGCCGGCGGCCTCGAACTCGGCCTTGAACTCGGTCTCGAACACCTCGGCGAAGATGTCCTTGAACCGGCCGTCGTACGCCTTGAGGATGGTGTTCTTGGTCGACAGGTAGACCGGGTAGCCCCGGTCCAGGCCGTAGCGCAGCGAGGCGCGGGCGAAGTCACGGATCGACTCGTCGAAGTTGTACATGCCCATCGTGACGCCGCCGCCGGGGAAGTTGGCGACCTCCATCTCGACCGGGGCGCTGCCGTCGGCCGGGGTGTAGGTGAGGGTCACCGTGCCCGGGCCGGGGACGACGAAGTCGGTCGCCTTGTACTGGTCGCCGTGCGCGTGCCGGCCGATGATGATCGGCTTGGTCCAGCCCGGCACCAGGCGCGGCACGTTCGACATGATGATCGGCTCACGGAAGACCACGCCGCCGAGGATGTTACGGATGGTGCCGTTGGGCGAGCGCCACATCTTCTTGAGGCCGAACTCCTCGACCCGGGCCTCGTCCGGAGTGATGGTGGCGCACTTGACACCCACACCGTGCTGCTTGATGGCGTTGGCGGCGTCGACGGTCACCTGGTCGTCGGTGGCGTCACGGTGCTGGATCGACAGGTCGTAGTAGTGCAGGTCGACGTCGAGGTAGGGCAGGATCAGCTGCTCTCGGATCTGCTTCCAGATGATCCGGGTCATCTCGTCGCCGTCGAGTTCTACGACCGGGTTGGTTACCTTGATCTTCGCCATCGACCGGCGCTCCTCTCGCGGGACATGCTCTAGCAGTACGAGCGTACTGCCCGAGGTCCGGGGCACGTCACTCACCCTCGACACCCACGACCGGGACCCGAGCTGATCATGCTCCGGGTGCCACTGCTGCCGCCGTCCGCCTAGACGAGTAGTTCCGAAACCTGGTCAGTGGTCGTAAGCGATCAGTGATCGGGTGACGGGTGCTCCGGTCTTGTTGTTGTGCCAGATCCCGGCG